>CAYVYD010000310.1:0-3245 GCA_964454415.1 uncultured Hyphomicrobiaceae bacterium
GTTGTGGGCACTTGCTGCTTCCCATTTCTGATTACCACTGGCATGTCCGGGCTAGGGTCCGGACTCATAACCAATAGCAGATAGTAGCGGCGAGGCAGACGGCGGCAAGGTAATTGACGGCCAGCCGGTCGTAGCGTGTCGCGATCCGGCGGAAATCCTTGAGGCGGCAGAACATGCGCTCGATGGCGTTGCGGTCGCGGTAGAGGAAGGGCGAGAAGCAGTTCTTCCAGCGGCGGTTGATCTTCGGCGGGATGTTCGGCATCGCGCCCTTGCCCTCGACCTGGCGGCGGATGGCGTTTGAGTCGTAGCCCTTGTCGCCATTGAGGACCGGAGCTTGCGGCATCTGCTCCAGGAGGAGACTTCCGGCTTTGCAATCAGCGACTTGACCGCCTGTCACCAGGAAGGCGAGTGGCCGGCATTCGCCGTCGGTCAGGGCGTGGATCTTCGTTGTGCGTCCGCCGCGTGAGCGCCCGACCGCCTGAGAGCGCTCCCCCCTTTACCGCCGGAGGCACAGCGATGCGCCTTCACGGCGGAGCTGTCGATCAGCACCTGCGCCGGCGGCCCGCCCGCCGATGCCAAGGCATCGAAAATGTCTGTCCAGACGCCCTTGGCTGCCCAGCGCACGAAGCGGTTGTACAAGGTCTTGCGCGGTCCATAGACCTCCGGCGCATCCGCCCAGCGGCAACCGGACTTCAAAACATGCACGATGCCACTGATGACGCGCCGGTCATCGACCCGGGGCTTGCCGCGCGTGTCGGCGGGAAGAAGCGGCTCAAGCCGCGCAAACTGCTCGTCATTCAGCCAAAAATGGTTGCGAATCATGATCGGTCTCCCTTCTGAGACCGTGAATCATAAATGCACTCTCAAGGGAATCCCGTTTATGGGTCCGGACCCTAGTTCAGGCGCAGACCCGCCGCGGTCCATCTCGAAGATCGTTTTGGCCAGAAGCAGCCAACTGAGTTGTTGGGGCTTGGTACTCGTTTCAACACCGAAAAAGCGCTTACCTGGCCACCTGAATTGGCTGCTATCGGAGGTAAATCACAATCACACCGCTCAGGCTGCCCCTTGCGGGTCCGGAAACCTGATCCGACCACCCCACCCGGATTATCGGCGATCCCTTGAAAAGGTCATGTATGCTCGCTAATTTAGCACTCTGCTACACAGAGTGCTAACCAGCGACGGCCTGCGCCGCTTCTGGTGGCTCGCCCAAACACAGGAAATGAACCCATGCAATTGCGTCCGCTGCACGATCGCGTCGTTGTCCGCGCCCTGGAGGGCGAAGAGAAGTCGAGGGGAGGCATCATCATTCCCGACACGGCCAAGGAGAAGCCGCAGGAAGGTGAAGTCGTCGCGGTAGGCCCTGGCGCGCGGGATGATGCGGGCAAGCTCATCCCGCTCGACGTTAAGGCCGGCGACCGCGTCCTATTTGGAAAATGGTCCGGCACCGAGGTCAAGATCGACGGTCAGGAATTCCTGATCATGAAAGAGTCGGACATCATGGGCGTCATCGAAGGCAAGGTCGCAGCCCGTAAGGCGGCCTAACCTCGCGCGCGCTTTACGCAAATTTGATTACCAAGGATTTGAACACAATGACCGCAAAAGAAGTCAAATTCTCAACCGATGCGCGCGATCGCATGATGCACGGCATCAACGTTCTGGCAAATGCGGTTAGGGTCACGCTCGGCCCCAAGGGCCGCAACGTGATCTTGGAGAAATCCTTCGGCGCGCCGCGCACCACCAAGGACGGCGTGACCGTCGCCAAGGAGATCGAGCTCGAGGACAGGTTCGAGAACATGGGCGCGCAGATGCTGCGCGAGGTTGCCTCCAAGACCAACGACGAGGCTGGCGACGGAACGACGACGGCCACGGTTCTAGCTCAATCCATCGTTCGAGAAGGCCTAAAGGCGGTAGCCGCCGGCATGAATCCGATGGATCTGAGGCGTGGCATCGAGAGCGCCGTGACCGAGGCGGTCTCCGATCTCAAGCGACGCTCAAAAAACATCAAGACCTCCGAGGAGATCGCCCAGGTGGGTGCGATCGCCGCCAACGGCGAGAAGGAGATCGGCGAGAAGATCGCCGAGGCAATGCAGAAGGTCGGCAACGAGGGCGTGATCACCGTCGAGGAATCGAAGGCGCTTGAGTTCGAGCTCGAGGTTGTCGAGGGCATGCAGTTCGACCGCGGCTACCTCTCCCCCTACTTCATCACCAACGCGGAAAAAATGATCTGCGAGCTTGAGGACCCTTACATCCTCATTCACGAGAAGAAGCTGTCGAACCTGCAGGCGATGCTCCCCATTCTGGAGACGGTGGTTCAGTCAGGCAAACCGTTGCTGATCATCGCGGAGGACATCGAGGGCGAGGCTTTGGCCACGCTGGTGGTCAACAAGCTGCGCGGCGGGCTCAAGGTTGCGGCCGTAAAGGCCCCTGGCTTTGGCGACCGCCGCAAGGCCATGCTGCAGGACATCGCGATCCTGACCGGCGGAGAGGCGATCTCCGAGGACCTCGGCATCAAGCTCGAGAATGTCACCCTCGATATGCTTGGCCGGGCCAAGCGCATCTCGATCACCAAGGACGACACGACGATCGTCGACGGCGCCGGCAAAAAGGGCGATATCGAAGCCCGCGTCGGCCAGCTCAAGGCGCAGATCGAGGAGACGACCTCCGACTATGACAAGGAAAAGCTGCAGGAACGCATGGCGAAACTCGCCGGCGGTGTCGCGGTGATCAAGGTGGGCGGCGCGACCGAGGTCGAGGTGAAGGAACGCAAGGACCGTGTCGACGACGCGCTCAACGCTACCCGGGCCGCGGTCGAGGAAGGCATCGTGCCGGGCGGAGGCGTTGCATTGCTCCGCGCCAAGGCGGCAGTCGGCAAGATCAACTCCGACAACGCCGACATAAGGGCCGGCATCAACATTGTGCTGCGCGCCATCGAATCGCCGATCCGTCAGATTGCCGAGAATGCCGGCGTCGAAGGTTCAATCGTCGTCACCAAGGTGCTGGAGCACAAGAACACCAATTACGGCTTCGACGCCCAGAACGAGACCTATTGCGATCTGGTTCAAGCCGGCATAATCGACCCGACCAAGGTGGTGCGCACCGCGCTACAGGACGCGGCTTCCGTCGCGGGGATGCTAGTCACCACCGAGGCAATGGTCGCAGAGGCCCCGAAGAAGGAATCCGCGATGCCAATGATGCCCGGCGGCGGGGGCATGGGTGGAATGGACTACTAAACGGAGAAACGGCAC
>CAYVYD010000311.1:0-3214 GCA_964454415.1 uncultured Hyphomicrobiaceae bacterium
ACTCGTCCTTAGCGAAACGCGCAAACAACTTGGTCATAACACTCTCCCTTTTAGGCTGTTTACAGCACCAGTTCTCGTGTCGGTGTTCTTTCCGGCATCGAAGAACTGCGGCGAGTATGCCATCCGGCAGTTACGCCCGGGTTAACAGACCAAATAAAAATTACGACATAGATTGAATTATACCGATTGGATAATTCAATATTAAAGCCATTCGCGAAATCTATTATATTAAACTTGCATTTACTATAATATAGGCCTCAGTCAAGCGCGACATCCATTCCCCTCGAGGCCCCGGGAGCCCGGCCCCGCCAGCGTGCCGGATCGGCGCGGCCATTTGCTTTTCGTTCATCTATTGCGGGCCTAATGGCTTCGAGATCGCGCGCAATGCGAAGAGGACCGAGGGTCATGGGCGACATCACACATTGGCAAGCCGGAAGCCGCGCCGGCGCCCTGCTGGCGTTGATTTTCATCCAACTGGCCGGCCTCGCGGCGGCGGGAACCGCGGCCGCCAAGGAGATCGAAGTGGCCATCGACGAGGCGGCCCTGGTGAGGCTGGACCGCCAGGCCGCCGACGTGATCGTCGGCAATCCCTCGATCGCCGACGTCTCCGTCCAGAACGGCCGCACGCTGGTGGTGACGGGCAAGAGCTTCGGCGTCACCAACCTCATCGTGGTCGACGGCAAGGGCAAGCAGATCTTGAGCGAGAACGTCGCCGTCGGGATCAACAACCGCAGCTACGTCACCCTGATGAAGGGCCGCAACCGCTCCTCCTACCACTGCTCGCCGACCTGCCAGATCGCGCTCATCCCCGGTGATGCCGCGGATCATTTCGAAGGCGTGTCGAAGGAGCTGCGCAACAAGTTCGGGATCGCCCAATCGGCGCTCGACGACAGCGCCCAGGCGCCGCAATAGGCGGCCCGCCCGGGGCTCGGGCTTCGGCAAGCCCGGCCAGAACGAATCGCGCGCCGGCCACGGATGATGGCCGGCGCGCTTTTTTTAACACCCTGCTTCCGGGCGTTTCCTCAATGCTGGTCTATTTGCTGATGCGCAGCTTGCTCAAGCCGACCGCGATCTCCTCGAAGATCGTCTTCAGCTCCGAGTTGCTGGGCGAGTCGTAATACATGCTCGTGCTCGAGGCGCAGTCCTTCATCAGATCCTTGATCGAGTTGTTGTTGAGCTGGAAGGTGATCGTGTAGAGCAGCACGCCCGCGTCCTTGATGTTGTCGCAGAGCTCCTCGGTCTTGTCGTTGAGGACCGATTCGGCCTGGCGGCCGTTGCTCGAGCCCAAATGGCCCGACTGGGCGTAGCCATAGGCGGAATATTGAGAGCCGTTGTGGTTGCCGAGACCGCCGCCTACGTTGTTCTCGCCATCGGTCAACAGCACGATCGCCTTGATGTAGTCGTCGTCGTCATAGGACGCGCCCTCGGTGAAGGGCTCGCTCGGCGAGATCACCCGCCAGCCCCACGCCAGCCCCGCCGGGATCACCGTGTTGCCCGAGGCGGTCATGGCATTGATGCCGGATTCGACCTGGCCGTAATTGGCGGTCAGCGGCGTCAGCTCCGGCATCTGGCAGTTGAAATCGGGGCCTCGGCTCCCGTAAATTGAAAAATCATCGTATTTACCAGTGTAGCGCTGCCTGGCGTCATAGTCCAAACGACCGCCCTTATAGCCTTTATCCGATTGGTAGTTGTTCGAATAAGAACCCACATCGGGCTCGTCGGGAGCGAGATAGGGTGCCCACAACGTCGCCGGATTGCCGGCGGAGGGCGGCGTGTCGCTGGTGTCGTAGGGCTCGGTGCGCGCCCGCACGCAACCGTTCCACGAGCGGTTCGTGATGCCGTCATAGAGCACCAGCACGTTGGCGCCGTCCGCGAAGTCTTCCCAGGCGACGTCGGAGAGCGCGTTGGTGTCGATCCACCCCGAATTGATCTTGTCCTCGCCGATATTGACCGCGGCCGCGAACGGCACCAGACCGATCTTGACGTCGCCATTGGCGGAGCGCTCGCTCTTCGGCATCAGGATGTCGAGCAGCGTTTTGGAGGCCTTTTTGACTGCGCCGATCTTGCCATTCCAGCTCATCGAGCCGGTGTTGTCGAGCACCATCACGAGCTCGACCTTCTTGTGGTTTTTCGTCACCTCGACATGGGCGCCCACGTCGATCGTCTTGAAGCCGCCGATCCGCAGGAACGTCGTCTCCACATAGCCAGTGGCGTCGATGGTGACCGCCGACGAATCCGAGCTGACGGTGATCTTGTTGGGGTTGCCGATCTCGCCCGGCGGATAATTGGCGTCGATATAGGCCATCGCCAGCCTCTGAATCTCCTTGTCGCTGAGATCGGCGGTGGAGCCGACGGCGAGCGCTGCCGCGTCGATCGCCTGCCACAGCCGCTTCTGCGCGTAATAGGCCCGGCCGTAGTCGATCGCAGCCCCGATCGTGAAGATGATGGGAAACAGGGAGAGGCCGAACAGGATGGCGACGTTGGCCGCCTTATCCCGCAGGAACCTCATGCCAAGTCGGTTGCTGGCGCGCTTACGCATGGTCTCCACCTCGCCTTTCGGCCGCCGCACGGCCCTCTCCTCATCGAGGCAAGGCTTCGTAGCGGCATCTCAATCGCGCCGGAGGATGGCAGAGAACGATTACTATTTTGCCCAATAGAATTGATGAATGTTTTGCTAAAATATCATCGTCCGTATTAAGGCGGCGTTCACCTTGTCACCTGTATTTGCGGCCATGGCGCCGCCGCGATCCCTCCATCAACCACAATTTAAGCGATTATGTCCTTAATTGTGCCTGATTGGTCCCGCGAGGACCAAGCGGGTGATGGAGCCTTCGTGATGCGTAAATCCAGCGGACAGTCCCAGCCGGCGCGCCGCTTGTGGCGGTTCCTGCGCCGCCAGCGCGACGGTTCGGCGGCGATTGAATTCGGGATCGTGGCGCTGCCCTTCTTCATGCTGCTGGTGGCGCTGATGGAGATCGGTCTCGTCTTCTTCGGCAACTTCACCCTCGAGAACGCGGTCGACCGCGCCGCCCGGAAGATCCGGACCGGCGAGGCGCAATCGGCGGGCTTCGACGCCGGCGCCTTCAAGAACGAGATCTGCGCCAATGTCTACGCCATGCTCGACTGCGCGGGCGGGCTGAAGATCGACGTGCGCACCTTCAAGAATTTCAACGGCGTCGCCCTGCCGCCGCCGCTCGACGAGAACGGCAATCTG
>CAYVYD010000312.1:0-3159 GCA_964454415.1 uncultured Hyphomicrobiaceae bacterium
GCACCGAGCCGCCGCCCGCCGCCACCGTGTGGATGCGCATCATCGGCGCGCGCATGCGCACGCCGGCCACCTCGGTCTCGAAGGCCCGCTCGTAGTGGCCGTCAAAGTGGCAGACATCGGTGGATGTCCCGCCCATGTCGAAGCCGATGATGCGGTCGAGCCCCGCGAGCTTCGCCGTCTCGGCCGCGCCCACCGCCCCGCCGGCGGGCCCGGAGAGGATCGCGTCCTTGCCCTGGAAGAGATGCGCATCGGTGAGGCCGCCCGCGCTGGTCATGAACATCAGCCGCGGCCCGTCGCCGCTCCCCGCCGACTTTTCATGCGTCCCTGTCGCGGCTCCGCCGCTCCCCGCCAATTTTTTTTGCGTCCCCGTCGCGGCTCCGCCGCTCCCCGCCTCTTGATTCCCCTCACCTCGAGGAGGGCCGGAAGCCCGTCTGAAAGGGACAAGGCCGAGAAGCTCGGCCTCGACCTGGGCCACGTAGCGCCGCAGGATCGGCGAGAGATAGGCGTCCGCCACGCAGGTGTCGCCGCGGGGAACGAGCTTGAGCAGCGGGCTCGCGCCGTGGCTCGTCGAGATTTGCGTGAAGCCGGTCTTGCGCGCGAGCTCGGCGGCGCGCGCCTCGTGCTCCGGAAAGGCGTAGGCGTGCATGAAGAGCACCGCCACCGAGCGGATGCCGGCGGCGAAGGCGGACTCCAGCGCCGCCTGCGCCGCGGCCTCGTCGAGCGGTGTCTCGATGGTCCCGTCGGCGCGGACCCGCTCCTCGACCTCCGCGACGCGGGCATAGAGCATCTCCGGCTTGACGATCTCGCGCGCGAAGATGTCGCGCCGCGCCTGGGTGCCGATGCGAAGCGCGTCGCCGAAGCCCCCTGTCACCAGCAGCAGCGTCGGCTCGCCCTTGCGCTCGAGCAGCGCGTTGGTGGCGACGGTCGTCCCCATCTTGACCGCGTCGACCGCGTCCGCCGGAATCGCCTCACCCGGTGCCAAGCCGAGGCAGTCGCGGATCCCCTGGATGGCCGCGTCGCGATAGGCCCGCGGGTTTTCCGAGAGCAGCTTGCGGGCCGTGATCGCGCCATCGGGCGAACGCGCCACCACGTCGGTGAAGGTGCCGCCCCGGTCGATCCAGAACTGCCATTTGCCCTTTTGCGCCATGGATGAGAGCAATAGGCGCGGGGGACGGGGGCCGCAAGCGGGCGGCGTGCAAGGGCTGCTCCGATTGACGCCGCTCCCGCCCCATGGTGAGTCACCGGGAGGCGAGGGCGAGGGGCGGCGATGGCCAAGGACGAAAAGAAAAAGCAGACCGAGGCCGCGCCGCGGGGCGACGGGATCGACCGCTTCTTCCGCCTGGCCGAGGCCGGCAGCACCAAGGGCCGGGAGCTGCGCGCGGGCCTCGCCACCTTCCTCACCATGTCCTACATCATCTTCGTCAATCCGGCGATCCTGAGCCAGGCGGGAATGGATTTCGGCGCCGTCTTCGTCGCCACCTGTCTGGCCGCCGCGATCGGCTCGGCGCTGATGGGGCTCCTCGCCAACTACCCCATCGCGCTCGCCCCCGGCATGGGGCTCAACGCCTATTTCGCCTATACGGTGGTGCCGGCGCTGGGGGGGAGCTGGCAGATCGCCTTGGGCTGCGTCTTCGTCTCAGGACTTCTGTTTCTAGCGCTTTCGCTCACCCCCTTCCGCGAATGGCTGATCAACGCCATCCCGAAGGATCTGAAGCTCGGCATCGCCGCCGGCATCGGCTTGTTCCTCGCTATTATCGGCCTGCGCGACGCCGGCGTGATCCAGGCCGATCCGGCGACCCTCGTCACCCTGGGCGATTTCGGCGCGCCCACAACGCAGCTTGCATGCGTGGGATTTCTGCTGATCGTCTACTACTACGCGCGCGGCATCGCAGGCGCGCTCCTGATCGGCATCGGCGCGGTCACGCTGGTCGCCATTCTGACCGGTCAGCAGGCGCCGATGCTTTATACGGCCGCGCCGCCCTCGATCGCGCCGACCTTCCTGCAGTTGGATCTCTCGGGCGTTTTCGCGCCGGCGCTGATCGGCGTCGTCTTTACCTTCCTGCTGCTCGACCTGCTCGACACCGCGGGCACGCTGATCGCCGTCGGCCATCAGGGCGGGTTGCTCGACGAGGACGGCCGCTTGCCGCGCCTGCGCAACGCCTTGCTCGCCGATTCCAGCGCCACCGTCGTCGGCGCGGCGCTCGGCACCTCGACCACCACCAGCTTCATCGAGAGCGCCGCCGGCATCCAGCTCGGCGGGCGCACCGGGCTCACCGCGCTCGCCGTGGCGGGATTGTTCCTCGCCGCGATCGCGCTCGCCCCGATCGCCAAGTCGATCCCCGTCTACGCCACCGCGCCGGCGCTGGTGTTCGTCGCCTGCGCCATGCTGGCAAGCCTCAAGGACGTGAATTGGGACAACGCCACCGACTATTTTCCGGCGGCGGTGACCGCCATCACCATGCCGCTCACCTTCTCGATCGCCGCCGGCATCGGCTTGGGCTTCGTCACCTATTGCGTGATCAAGGCCGCGAGCGGCCGCTTCGCCGAGCTCAACTGGGCCGTCGCCCTAATTGCCGCCTTGTTTGTGGTCATGCTGGCGGTCGGCTAAGTCGCATCAATGACGCATTGGTTCATTAGAGATGACATCGCCATGACGCGTATCAGACGGATCGGACCGGCCGCGGCAATCGCCGTTCTCGTGCTCGCCGCCCTCCTCGCGGCGCCGGGCGCGCGCCGGGCCAAGGCCTTCTTCGAGGGCTCCTGCGGATTGATCGATTTCGACTCGGTCTATTTCGAGGACGGCGGACGGCGCGGCTGGTATCTCTATGTCGGCGGCTCGCGGCGGTTCGCCAACATGGACGTCTTCCTCGACCACAAGCAGGGCCATCGCGGCGAATGGATCATCGAGGTTGTGGGCTGCACCAAGAACGCCCTCGTGCTCCCGATTCCCACGCCCTACGTGATCGAGCTGCCGATCCGCGAATTGCCGGGCGCAAGGCGCCTGCGGATCATCGGCGCGAGCGGCTCCGTGCGCCGCGTCGTGCCGGGGGTCTGAGCGGCGCGCGCGGCCCCTTCGCGGTGCCCCGAAACGGCGCTTCCTGCCTAAAAACAAGTCATGCATTTCCCGTAAAAGTCGCTATGCTGCGGCGCATGTCGATA
>CAYVYD010000313.1:0-3139 GCA_964454415.1 uncultured Hyphomicrobiaceae bacterium
AGCACCAGCTTGACCCGGGCGAACTGGCCCGAGCCGCCGGTCTGCTTCTTGTGGGTGTAGTCGATTTCGGCCCGCTTGGTGATGGTCTCGCGGTAGGCGACCTGGGGGGCGCCCACATTGGCGTCGACCTTGAATTCGCGCTTCATGCGGTCGACGATGATGTCGAGATGCAGCTCGCCCATGCCCTTGATCAGCGTCTGGCCCGACTCGTGGTCGACCGAGACGCGGAAGGAGGGATCCTCCTGGGCCAGTCTACCGAGCGCCATTGAGAGCTTCTCCTGATCGCCCTTGGTCTTGGGCTCGACGGCGACCTCGATGACCGGCTCGGGGAACTCCATGCGCTCCAGGATCACCGGCTGGTCGGGGTCGCACAGCGTATCGCCGGTGGTGACGTCCTTGAGGCCGGCCAGCGCCACGATGTCGCCGGCGAAGGCCTCCTTGATGTCCTCGCGGGAGTTCGAGTGCATCAGCAGCATGCGGCCGATGCGCTCGCGTTTCTCCTTGACGGAGTTCAACACCTGCGTGCCGGACTCGATCTTGCCGGAATAGATCCGGGCGAAGGTGAGCGAGCCGACGAAGGGATCGTTCATGATCTTGAAGGCGAGCATGGAGAGCGGCTCGGAATCCTTCGACTTGCGCGTCGTCTCCTCGCCGGTCTTGAAGTCGATGCCCTTGATCGCGGGCACCTCCACCGGCGAGGGCAGATAGTCGACGACGCCGTCGAGCAGCGGCTGGACGCCCTTGTTCTTGAAGGCCGACCCGCAGAAGATCGGCACGAAGGTGAGCTCGCAGGTGCCCTTGCGGATCAGCGACTTCAGCGTTGCGATGTCGGGCTCGTTGCCTTCGAGATAGGCCTCCATCACCGCTTCGTCGAGCTCCACCGCCGCCTCGATCAGCTTCTCGCGGCAGCTCGCGGCCTGGTCGGCGAGATCGGCCGGGATCTCCTCGTCATGGAACGAGGCGCCCAGCGTCTCTTCGTCCCAGACGATCGCCTTCATCCTGATCAGATCGATGACGCCGGCGAACTTGCTCTCCGCGCCGACCGGGAGCTGCAGCACCAGCGGCGTGGCGCCGAGACGGTCCTCGACCATCTTGACCGAGTTGAAGAAGTCGGCGCCGATCTTGTCCATCTTGTTGACGAAGATCATCCGCGGCACCTTGTATTTGTCGGCCTGGCGCCACACCGTCTCGGTCTGCGGCTCGACGCCGGCATTGGCGTCGAGCAGCGCGATGGCGCCGTCGAGCACGCGCAGCGAGCGCTCGACCTCGATGGTGAAGTCGACGTGGCCCGGCGTGTCGATGATGTTGATGCGCTTGCCGTTCCAATAGGCGGTGGTCGCGGCCGAGGTGATGGTGATGCCGCGCTCCTGCTCCTGCTCCATCCAGTCCATGGTGGCCGCGCCCTCATGGACCTCGCCCATCTTGTGGCTCTTGCCCGTGTAGTAGAGGACGCGCTCGGTGGTCGTCGTCTTGCCGGCATCGATGTGGGCCATGATGCCGATGTTGCGGTAGTCTTCTATGGGAGTCGTGCGTGCCATGTCGTTTTGCCTCGGCGCATCTACCAGCGGTAATGCGAAAATGCTCTGTTCGCTTCCGCCATCCGGTGCGTGTCCTCCCGTTTCTTCACGGCCGATCCGCGGTTGTTGGCCGCGTCCAGCAGCTCGTTTGAGAGCCGCTCGACCATGGTGTTTTCGTTGCGGGCCCGCGCCGCCGAGATGATCCAGCGGATGGCGAGCGCCTGCCGGCGCTCGGGCCTGACCTCGATCGGCACCTGATAGGTGGCGCCGCCGACCCGGCGCGAGCGCACCTCGATCGCCGGCATCACGTTCTCGAGCGCCTGATGGAACATCTCCATCGGTTTCTGCCTGGCCTTGCCCTCGATGAAGTCTAGGGCGCCGTAGACGATGCGCTCGGCCGCCGATTTCTTGCCGTCCTTCATGATCGAGTTCATGAACTTGGTGAGCACCACGTCGCCGAACTTGGGGTCGGGGATGAAGTCTCGTTTCTCGGCTCTGTGGCGGCGGGACATGGTCTCGTTCCTGATGTCGGTCGTTGGTCGTCGCGGGCGGTTATTTCGGGCGCTTGGCGCCGTATTTGGAGCGCCGCTGGCGGCGGTCGTTGACGCCCTGGGTGTCGAGCACGCCGCGGACGATGTGATAGCGCACGCCGGGCAGGTCCTTGACGCGGCCGCCGCGGATCAGCACCACCGAGTGCTCCTGCAAATTGTGGCCGACGCCGGGAATGTAGCTCGTCACCTCGAAGCCGTTGGTGAGCCGCACGCGCGCCACCTTGCGCAGCGCCGAGTTCGGCTTCTTCGGCGTCGTGGTGTAGACCCGCGTGCACACGCCCCGCTTCTGCGGGCAGGCCTCCATCGCCGGCACCTTGTTGCGCTTGAACGGCTTCTGGCGCGGCTTGCGTATGAGCTGTTGTATCGTCGGCATCGCGTTCCGTCGTGCTTTCGTGCTTTCCGTCGTCGGTTCAGTCGTCGGTGTCGCCGGTCTGTCGCCGCCTGGGCCCGGCTCCGCCGCGCCGCCGGTATCGGCCTCAAATCACCATGACCTCAAATCACAATTGTCCTTCGCGGCGCCCGCAACCCGTTCGTCCGGCGCCAAAGTTCAAACCAGAGGATCTTGCGGTCCGTGGTTACCCGGCCGAAGATCATGTCCCAATCTTGATCCGGCTGTTCAATGGCAGCGTCTAGTCCACGCCTAACGGCCCCAAAACCACGCCGTAGGGATGGTGGGACTACCGCCTGCCGAAAAGTTGGCGAAACATACGCATGACCCCCGCACCCGTCAACCGCTAAATCCCGGAATTTATCCCTGGATTCAGGAGGATTCGCACCGGCCCCGGCGGCCCCCGCCGCCGGCCCGGGCGGCTATGGGGCACGGCAAAACGGGGCCGCCCTCGGGACGGCCCCGTTTTGAACATTCACGCCCCGCGCGCCGCGCGGGCGGGGCCGCGTTATTCGGCGGCGCCCTGGCTTTCTTCCTCGGCCTTGGCTTCCTCCTCGATCAGCGCCGCCTCCTTATCGCTCGCCTCCTGGGCGAGGCGCTCGGCGGCCGCGCGCTGGCGCTCCTCGATGATCAGCTCGTCGCGGTGGCTCGCCACCTTGCGCAGCCGGTTCAGCATGCCGCCG
>CAYVYD010000314.1:0-3132 GCA_964454415.1 uncultured Hyphomicrobiaceae bacterium
GCGGCTCGCCGCGGCGCTCAAGGGGGCGAGCGTGCGCGACGCGGCGCGCGCCGTGGCGGCCGAATTGGGGGCGCCGCGCGGCCAAGTCTACAAAATCGCGATCGAGCTCTCAGGCGGCGGCGAAGGGAAGGGGGCGTGAGCCGGGCGCGGCGGCGCGCCGCCCATGCCAAGGGGCACCGCGCCGAGCTCGCCGCCGCGGCGGTGCTCACGCTCAAGGGCTACCGGATCCTGGCGCGGCGCTACCGGTGCGCCGCCGGCGAGATCGATCTGGTGGCGCGCCGCGGACGCCGTTACGCCTTCGTCGAGGTCAAGGTGAGGCCGAGCGCGGAAGCGGGCGCGCTCGCGGTCTCGGTCCAGCAACAGCACCGGATCGCGCGGGCGGCGGAGCATTGGCTCGCGCGCAACGCGGCCGCGGGCGATTACGACGTCTCCTTCGACGTGGTGCTGGTCACCCCTTGGGCCTGGCCGCGGCACGTCGCGGGCGCATTTCGGATTTGACGAACCGCGTCCCGGGCGGCAGCTTGCGGCGGACCAGTGGGCCCCAGGGCGGGCCAAGGGAGAGCGACGGCGATGGCGCTGCGCGTGGCATTTCAGATGGACCCGATCGAGCGGATCGACATCCGGGGCGATTCGACCTTCGCGCTGCTGCTCGAATGCCAGGCGCGCGGGCACGAGATCTTCTATTACACGCCGAGTGATCTGAGCCTTCAGGGCGCGCATCTGATCGCGCGCGGGCACGGCCTCCAGGTGCTCGACAAGGAGGGCGAGCACTACCGGCTGGGGGCGGCGCGCGAGGCCGATCTCAGCGAATTCGACGTGGTGCATCTGCGCCAGGACCCGCCCTTCGACATGGCCTACATCACCACCACGCATCTGCTCGAGCGCATCCACCCCAAGACGCTGGTGGTGAACGACCCCGACAGCGTGCGCAACGCGCCGGAAAAGGTGTTCGTGCTCGATTTCCTCGATTTGATGCCGCCCACCGCGGTGACCCGCTCGCTCGAGGTCGCCAAGGCGTTCAGGGCCCGCCACAAGGACATCATCATCAAACCGCTCTACGGCAATGGCGGCGCGGCGGTGTTCCGGATCGCGCCGGAGGACACCAATATGAACTCGCTGGTGGAGCTGTTCCAGACCGTGTTCCGCGAGCCCTTCATGCTGCAGCAATACCGCCCCGAGGTGAGGGAGGGCGACAAGCGCATCATCCTGGTGGACGGCGAGATCGCGGGCGCCATCAACCGCCTGCCCTCGGCGGACGAGACCCGCTCCAACCTGCATGTGGGGGGCAAGGCGGGGCCGGCGGAGCTGACGAGCCGCGACCGCGAGATCTGCAACCGGCTGGGGCCCGAGCTCAAAAGTCGAGGCCTGATCTTCGTCGGCATCGACGTGATCGGCGATTACTTGACCGAGATCAACGTCACCTCGCCCACCGGCATCCGCGAGGTGAAGCGCTTCGGCGGCAACGACATAGCGGCGATGATCTGGGACGCGGTCGAGGCGAAGGCGGGCGGAAACAAGCCCGACCAAGCCAAGACGGGGTGAGGACCCCCCCCCGCGTTTTGTTCCCGAATTGTTCTTGAGCTCGGCTGGGGCCTGGGCTAAGCTTGCGGTACGCCAAGCCGCGCCTAGTGGTTTAGGGGAAGGGGGTTCCGGGGACATGTACGCGCAAGTGACCACGCTCGCCTTCGAGGGCATCGAGGCCCGCGCCGTCGACGTCCAGGTGCAGATCTCCTCCGGCCTTCCCTCCTTCACCATCGTCGGCTTGCCCGACAAGGCGGTGGCCGAGAGCCGCGAGCGGGTGCGGAGCGCGCTCGCCGCGATCGGGCTGGCGCTGCCGCCAAAGCGGATCACCGTCAATCTGGCGCCCGCCGACCTGCCGAAGGAGGGGAGCCATTACGACCTCCCCATCGCGCTCGGGCTGATGGCGGCCTCCGGAGCGATCGCTCCAGACGCCCTGGAAGACTATTGCGCGCTGGGCGAGCTCGGCCTCGACGGGGGAATCGCCCATGTGGTGGGCGCGCTTCCCGCCGCGATCGGCGCCAACGCGCTCGGCAAGGGGCTGATCTGCCCCAGGGCCTGCGGCGCCGAGGCCGCCTGGGCCTCGGAGGAGATGGCGCTGCTGGCGCCCGCCAGCATCCTCTCGCTCGTCAACCACTTCAAGGGGCTGCAGAGCCTGGCGCGCCCGGAGCCCGGCATGCGCGAGGAGGCCGGCGCCCAGCCGGACCTGAAGGAGCTGAGGGGGCAGGAAAGCGCCAAGCGGGCGCTCGAGGTGGCGGCGGCCGGCGGCCATCACCTCTTGATGGTGGGACCGCCCGGCGCCGGCAAGTCGATGCTCGCCCAGCGGTTGCCCTCGATCTTGCCCGCGCTCGCGCCCGCCGAGCTGCTCGAGGTCTCCATGGTCCATTCGCTCGCGGGCGCGCTCGCCGGCGGCGGGCTCGGCGCCGAGCGCCCGTTCCGCGCGCCACACCATTCGGCCAGCATGGCGGCGCTGGTGGGGGGCGGCAGCAGGCCGCGGCCCGGCGAAGCAGCGCTCGCCCATCTCGGCGTGCTGTTCCTGGACGAGCTCCCCGAATTCGCCGCTCCCGTACTAGACGCGCTGCGCCAGCCGCTGGAGACCGGCGAGATCGCGATCGCCCGGGCCAATCACCGGATCACCTATCCGGCGCGTTTCCAGCTCGTCGCGGCGATGAACCCCTGCCGCTGCGGGCGCGCCGGGGAAGCGGGCCATGCCTGCCGCTTCGGCAAGAATTGCACCGAACGCTACCAGGCGCGGATCTCGGGCCCGCTGCTCGACCGCATCGACCTCAACATCGAGGTGCCGGCGCTGAGCGCGGCCGATCTCTCCGGTCCCGCGCCCGGCGAAGGGAGCGCGGAGGCGCGGGCGCGCGTCACCGCGGCGCGGGAGCGGCAGGCCGCCCGCTTCGCCGAGCTGGGCGAGGCCCGTATCCGCACCAACAGCGATTGCCCGGGCGCGCTGCTCGAGGAGATCGCAGCGCCCGACGAGGCCGGTCTCGGGCTGCTGCGGGAGGCGGCCGACAATCTCAATCTGAGCGCGCGGGGCTATCACAGGACGCTGAAGGTGGCGCGCACGCTGGCCGATCTGGAGGGGGCCGAGCGGGTCGGGCGGCTGCA
>CAYVYD010000315.1:0-3116 GCA_964454415.1 uncultured Hyphomicrobiaceae bacterium
CCGATGACGGCGCCGCCGGACTTCGCCACCAGCGGGCCGATGCCGCCGGCGAGCCAAAGCGCCACGACCGCCCAATAGGCGGCGAGATAGAGCCCCTCGGCCACGGTGAGCCGCTGGTCGGCGAGGCCCGCGTCGAGATAGGGCAGGAACGCGAAGGGGGCCGCCACCGCGACGAGCAGGAACCAGCGGACGGCGCGCAGCATTTGCGGAAGCCGCGTGCGCATATGCAGATAGATCGCCCCGCCGATCGCCAGATAGGCCGGGTAGCACAGAAACACGATGGCGTAGAGCGCCGGCGGCGCGCGGTTTTCGTTGGGATCGATGCTCTGATACCAGGGCGCGTCCTGGTGGACGAGGACGCCGGCCGACAGGAACACCACCGCCACCAGCGCCGCGAGCCAGCCCAGCAGGGCGGCGTGGCGCAGCAGCGCCGTCTCGCGGGAGGCCTGCTCGGGCGCCGGCGGCCGCGAGCGCCAGATCCAGCCCCACAGCACGGCGCCCGCGAGCAGGATCGCCGCGCCCAGACCCGCGAGGCAGGGGAGCCCGCACGAATAGGCACCGATGCCGGAAGCGGCCCCGCTCACCTCGCCCTCCTATCCGCCCGCCGCCGGGCTGAAGCGTCCGCCCGGGACCGTCAGCGGGCCTTGCGGGGCGTCTGCTGCAACGTCGGCTTGCCCAGGATGCCCTTTTGGCTCTCGGCCGGTTTGTCCTGCATTTGCGTCTTCGGCGCCGGTCCGGCGCCGCCGCCGGGCGAGATCTGCCGCGTGGTGCAATCGGATTTGCCGCCCCAGCTCGAGTTGCAGGAATCGGCGCCGCCGTGCAGACAGGCATCGAGCGAAGCCCCGCCCTGCGGATATTCCTTGGTGCAGTTCTCCTCGACGTCGCCGAGGCATTTCAAATGCTGGGCGTTGCACCAGGCCGTCCGGTCCTGCGACCCCGGCTCGCCCCGCGGGACCGCGCCCGCCGCCGTGCCCGGCAGCAGCAGCAGCAGGATGCCCGCCGCCAGCGGCGCCGAAAATTTTCCGTGTGTCATTTGGCTCGCTCCGCAAGGGCGCACCCATTCTACACCAAAATGGGCGGTCCGGGAGGGACCGCCGGGCGCTCCGGGATGGCGCGCCCATTCCACACCAAAATGGGCGGTTCGGGAGGGACCGCCGGGCGCTCCGGGATGGTGCAGGCCCTCCTATCCGCCCGCCGCCGGGCCCGCCGCGCGGGCCCCGCGCGTCCGGCGTCCCTAAAAGGAGAGGTAGAGCCCCAACAGGCCCGCGAACAATATCGCGCCCCCGATCACGAGGGCCACCATGAACACGTTGGTTTGATTGAAGTCCTCTGCCATTCCACGTCTCCCCATCCGTTAGGTCCATGACCTAGGTCGCCGCGCGGGGCCTGGTGGTCCGCCGGGGGCGCGGCACAGTGATATCACAGGATGTTCGCGCGTCCATCCCCGCCGCACCCGAGCCGGCCCGCGGGCGGTGACCGGACCGCGCGCCCTCTGCTAACATTCCGCCCGCTCCCAAGGGCAAGCGTGCGGAGGTATCGGGATGGCGCAAGTGACGCAGAGCATTCGGATCGCGGCCCCGGCCGGCGAGGTCTGGGCGATGATCGGCGATTTTCACGGGCTCGCGGCCTGGCAGCCGCTGGTCGCCAAGTCGGAGAAGCTGGAGGAGGGCGGCGTGGTCTACCGCCGGCTCACGCTCGCCGACGGGGCGGTGGTGGTCGAATCGATGGACGACCACGACGACGAGCGGCGCAGCAGCAGCTACACCATGACCGACGTCGGTCCGCTCCCGCTTGCCTCCTACCGCTCCACCATCGCGGTCGAGGAGGCGGGCCCCGAACGGTCGGTGGTCGAGTGGACCGGCACCTTCGAGCCCAACGGCGCGCCGCTGGAGGAGGTGGCGCGCGCGGTCTCGGGCATCTACGCCGCCGGCCTCGGCGCCATCGCCGAACGCTTCGGCGCTGCCGGGTGAGCAGCGGCCGCCCTAATCGTAGAGCGCCATGCAGCGCACCTCGCAGCTCCAGCGGTCGGGCGCGTCCGCCGCCGCGGCGGGGTCGGCGAAGGCGGTGTGGAAGGAGAAGGTGCAGGGCAGGTCCGGGCGCTCGCCGTCGCCATGGGCGCCCTTGGAGCGGGCGATCTCGCCGGCCGAATCCCACTGCTTGATCAGCAGCGCCTCCTCGCGGGTCTGGGCGGGATAGAAGTACCACTGGTGTTCGGGGGAATGCTTGGCGAAGTAGTTCTCGCCCACCCGGTCGGCGTAGTGGATCTCGAAGACGACGAGGTCCTGCGGCCGCACGCTCGCCGCGTCGCACAGCGCCATCGGGTCGGTCGCCACCGGCTCGGCCACGATGTTGCGCCACAGATTGATGATCGCGAAGCGCCCGGCGGAGAGCGCCCGCTCGGCCGCTTCCGGCGCCAGCAGCGGCTCGCCTTCGGCGACCAGCGCGCGCCAGGTGTCGTTGGCGCCCGCCGGGCGCGCCAGGTCGGCCAGCCGCCGCGGCGCGCTGGTCAGCGTGTAGTCGCCGTGCACCACATGCGCCGGGCCCTGCACCTGCTGGCCGCCGGCGATGCGCGCCTTGGACTTCTTGCCGGCGGCCGAGCGCACGTTGTGGTCGAAGGCCACCACCTGGGCGGCCCCGCTCGCTTGCGCCACGATCTCGGCGCATTCGGGGTAGTAGTCGCGCACCACCTGGGCGTGGTCGAGGAAGTCGATGCCGGGCTTGGCCATGGCAAGGCTGAGCAGCTCGAAGCCGCTTTGGGCGAGCGTGCGCCGCGCCGCGCCGCCCTCGAGCGCGCGCGCGTCCGCCACCGGCATCTCGCGGCGCGCCAGCTCCACCCCCTCCCACTTGGCGTCGCTGCCGTCGCGGTCGCGCCGCGTCAGCACCTTGCCGTTGCGGTAGAGCGAGGGCTCGGCCGTCTCCGCCATGTAGCCGAACGAGCCGATGCGGACCGCGCCCGCCTCGCTCGCCGCCTCTCCCGCCGCCGCTGCGGACCCGATTGCCATGGCACTCTCCCGTTCGTCTGTTGCCGTCTTGTTATCCCGCGGCGCGCCGGCCGTTACGTCATCTATGTCTGTCTCTTATACACATCTCCGAGCCCACGAGACTAGGCATGATCT
>CAYVYD010000316.1:0-3109 GCA_964454415.1 uncultured Hyphomicrobiaceae bacterium
CCCTCGGCCGGGCGGTTCGGATTGGCCTTGAGCTCCAGCACTTCCGATTGCAGCAGAATCGCTTCCAACAGCTTGTCGAGATTGGTCTTCTCGGTCGCCGAGACCTCGACCTCCAACACGTCGCCGCTCATGCTCTCGACAACGACCTCGTGCTGCAGCAACTCCGTGCGCACCCGGTTGGGGTCGGCGTCGCGCTTGTCGATCTTGTTGATGGCGACGATGATCGGCACCTTGGCCGCCTTGGCGTGGTTGATGGCTTCCACCGTCTGCGGCATTACGCCGTCGTCGGCGGCCACCACCAGAATGACGATGTCGGTGACCTTGGCGCCGCGCGCCCGCATGGCGGTGAACGCCTCGTGGCCCGGCGTGTCGATGAAGGTGATCTTGTACCCATCCGTATTGATCTGATAGGCGCCGATATGCTGGGTGATACCGCCGGCTTCTCCCGCCACCACATTGGCCTCGCGCAGGGCGTCGAGCAGCGAGGTCTTGCCGTGGTCCACATGGCCCATGACGGTGACCACCGGCGCGCGCGGCTTCAGGTCCTCGGCCGCGTCCTCCTCGCCGATGAAGCCCTCCTCCACGTCGGCTTCGGAGACGCGTTTGATGTTGTGGCCGAACTCCCCGACAATCAGCTCGGCCGTGTCGGCGTCGATCACGTCATTGATCTTGTGCATCTCGCCCTGCTTCATCAGGAACTTGATGACGTCGACGGCCCGCTCGGCCATGCGGTTGGCGAGCTCCTGGATGGTGATCGCCTCGGGCACCACCACCTCGCGCGCGATCTTCTGGGTTTCGCCCGGCTCGACCGTCTGGCGCTTCTGGCGCTCCTGGCGGCGGCGCAGCGACGCGAGCGAACGCTGCCGCTGGTCGTCATCGAGCGCATTGGCGATGGTGAGCTTGCCGCGGACCCGGCGCTCCTCGCCGCGCCGCAGCGCGGCCTTGTCCTTCTTCGGACGGGCCTCCTGCCGCTCGGCCTCGTCGCCCTTGGCCGGACCTTCCGGCTCGAGCCGCTTGCGCGCCGTCTCCTCGGCCTTAACCCGCAGATCCGCCTCGGCCTTGACGCGGTCCTCTTCCTGGCGCTTGCGGGCCTCTGCTTCCTTGCGTTCGCGCCGCCTCTGTTCCTCGTCCCGCTCGACCAGGACGGCGCTCTTCTCGGCCTGTTCGCGCTCCTCGGCCTCGCGCACGCGCGCATCGGCCAACGCCTTGGCGCGGGCGTCCTTCTCCTCGTCGGAGAGCTCCCTCAGCACCACGCCCGGGCGCTGCTTGTCGTCGGCCTCCTCGGCCTTGTTCTCGGCCGGCTGCGGCGCCTCGGCCTTGACCTGCTCGTCCTCCTCGCCCGCCCCGCCAGGCGTCTGGATCAGACGTTTCTTCTTCTTCTCGACGAGAACGGATTTGGAGCGGCCGTGACTGAAACTCTGACGCACGTGTCCCGCATCCACGGTCCGCTTTAGATTAAGCGTCATGGTACGCGAGCCGCGTATCGTCTTGCCGCCTTCTTCCTTCGTTTCGCTCATTCTTCTCCACAACCCGTCATCGCGGGAGCTTTGTCATACGCCGCGCGGCCTGCGCGGTAGGCTTCCAGCCGCTCAACCGCTTGCAACAGCGAGCGGCCCGCCCGGTCATCGATAACCGCAGCATGTACCACATTTGACCGCCCCAATGCCAAACTCAATTCGTCAGCGTTAAAGCAGCCGATGATTTTCTCCTTCGCCGCGGTACCCCGGCCGCCTGCGAGAAACTTGCCGTCGAGCTTGCCGCGGCCGTCGCCGGCCGCCTCGCGCGCGTGCAGCAGGGCGACCGCCTGGCCGCCCGAGACCGCCTGCTCCACCTTGGCGAACCCGGCGATCACGGCACCCGCCTTGTTGGCGAGGCTGAGCCGGGACAGCGCCGCCCTTTTCAACAGATCCTCGACCAGATCGGCCAAATCCTCATCCACCCCGACCCGGCGCTTGAAGGCGCGGGCGAAATGGTTCTTGGCCACCGCCTCCTCGAGCACGTCGCGCGCGCAGGTGACCCAAACCCCGCGGCCTGGCAGCCGTTGCCTGAGATCGGGGACGACCGCGCCGTCGGGTCCGGCGACGAAGCGGATCAGCTCCTCAAGGGGCCGGCAGGCGCGGGTGACGGCGCATTGGCGCTCTCTGCCGCGCGGCGCCCGGCCGCGCGCGGGCCCGTCCGTGTTTGCGCTCGTCGCCATCGTGCCGCTTCGCCTCAGGAGGCATCGGTTTCGCCCGGCGCGGCCGCGCCCTCGGACGGCCCCGTCTCGGTCAGGATCTGACCGGTGATCTTGGGCTCCTCCGCCTGTTCCTCTTCGCCCGTCGCTTCCTCATCGGCCGTTTCCTCCTCCTCGGCCGCCTTCAGATCCTCTTCCGTGATCCAGCCGGCCTTCAGCCGGGCGGCGACGATCATCGCCTCGGCATCCTCGCGCGCCACCTCGAAGGCTTCGAGAAAGCCCTCGTGGTGCACCGTTTCGCCATCCTTGCGCTCGTTCCAGCCGATCAGATCGTCGGTGGCGCAATCGGCGAAGTCCTCGACCGACTTGACGCCGTTCTCGCCGAGCACCACCAGCATCGCCGTGGTCAGGCCGGGAATCTCGGCCACCTCGTCGGCGACGCCGAGCTTGCGCCGCTGCTCGGTGAGCTCGGCCTCGCGGCGCTCGATGAACTCGCGCGCCCGGGTCTGGATCTCCATCGCGGTGTCGTCGTCGAAACCCTCGATATTGGCGATCTCGGAGAGCTCCACATAGGCCACCTCGTCAACCGAGCTGAAGCCTTCCGAGGTCAACAACTGGGCGATCACCTCGTCGACGTCGAGCGTCTCCATGAACATGTCGGTGCGCTCGACGAACTCGGCCTGACGGCGCTCCGATTCCTCGGCCTCTGTCAGGATATCGATGTCCCAGCCGGTGAGCTGGGAGGCCAGCCGCACGTTCTGTCCCCGCCGGCCGATGGCGAGCGAGAGCTGGGTGTCGGGAACCACGACCTCGATCCGCTTGGCTTCCTCGTCGAGCACCACCTTGACCACCTCGGCGGGCGCCAGCGCGTTGACGATGAAGGCGGCCGGGTCCGGCGACCACTGGATGATGTCGATCTTCTCGCCCTGCAGCTCG
>CAYVYD010000317.1:0-3096 GCA_964454415.1 uncultured Hyphomicrobiaceae bacterium
TCACCTTCGGGATCGCACTCATCGCCATCGGCCTGCTGTGGCCCTGGCTCAGCAAGATCGGGCTGGGCCGGCTGCCCGGCGACATCGTCGTCGAGCGCGGCGATTTCCGGCTCTACGTCCCCATCACCACCTCGCTGCTGGTGAGCGCGGGCCTGAGCTTGGTGCTGTGGTGGCTCGGCCGCTGAGGGCTCCGCCCTTGGCGCGGCGCCGGCAGAGCCCACATTAGGGTCTGGCTCCTGGAGGATCGCGGGCGAGCGATGGACGGTGGGCGCGCTGCCGGCCGGGTCCGCCAGCCGCGATGAGGATGGGTGAATGATTGCCGGTGTCGAAGTCGCCTATTACGCCTGGGTGGTGCTGTTGATATTCGGCGCCGCCATCGCCTGGACCACCAATTTCGTGGCGCTGCCGGGCAACTGGTTCATCGTCGGGCTCGCCGCGCTGTTCGCCTGGGCGCTGCCGGAAAGCGCCGGGGAGCTCGGCTGGCAGGCGGTCGGCGTGCTGGCCGGGCTCGCCCTGCTGGGCGAGGTGCTCGAATTCGTGGCGGGCGCGGCCGGTGCCGCCAATCAGGGGGCGAGCCGGCGCGCGGTCGCCCTCGCCCTCGTCGGCACCGTGGCGGGCAGCATCGCCGGCGCCGTCATCGGCCTTCCCATACCCGTCATCGGACCGCTGTTGGGCGCGCTTGCCGGCGGCGCGGCGGGCGCCTATGCCGGCGCCTATCTGGGCGAGACCTGGAAGGGCAGGGACCACGCGACCCGCGCCTCGGTGAGCCGGGGCGCGCTCATCGGCCGGCTGCTGGGGACCGCCGGCAAGCTGGTGGTGGGGATCGTCATGGTCGCCACCATCGCCGTGCGCGGTTTTTCATGAGGCGGCGGCGTCAATTGGCGGCGCGGATGTGCAGCACGTCGCCGTCGCGGACCTGGTACTCCTTGCCCTCGAGCCGCATCTTCCCGGCTTCCCGCGCGCCCGTCTCGCCGCCGCAGGCGATATAGTCCTCGTAAGCGATGGTCTCGGCGCGGATGAAGCCCTTCTCGAAATCGGTATGGATGACGCCCGCCGCCCGCGGCGCCGGCGTCCCCTCCGGCACCGTCCAGGCCCGCGCCTCCTTGGGTCCGGCGGTGAAATAGGTGATCAGTCCCAAGAGCTTGTAGCCCTCGCGGATCAGCCGGTTGAGGCCGGGCTCGGCGAGGCCAAGCTCGGCGAGATATTCGGCCCGCTCGGCGGGCTCGAGCTGGGCGAGCTCCGCCTCGATCTTGGCCGAGATAACCACCACGGCGACGCCCCGCGCCTTGGCCTTCTCGATCACCTTGGCGGAATGGGCGTTGCCCGAAGCGGCCGAGGCCTCATCCACGTTGCAGACGTAGAGAACGGGTTTCGCGGTGAGCAGGCCGAGGCGCTTGAAGAGGGCGCGGTCCTCGGGCGCGATCTCCGCCTCGCGCGCGGGCTTGCCCTCGCGCAGCACGGCGAGCGCCGCCTCGACCAGACGTTGCGCCGCTTTCGCCTCCTTGTCGCCGCCGCGCAGGCGTTTTTCAAGCGCCGGCACACGCTTCTCGAGGCTTTCGAGATCGGCCAGCATCAGCTCGGTCTCGACCGTCTCGGCGTCGGCCAGCGGATCGACGCGGCCCTCGACGTGGGTCACGCCGCCATCCTCGAAGCAGCGCAGCACATAGGCGATCGCGTCCATCTCGCGGATATGGGCCAGGAACTGGTTGCCGAGCCCCTCGCCCTTGGAGGCGCCGCGCACCAGGCCGGCGATGTCGACGAAGGTGAGGCGGGTGGGGATGATCTGCGCCGACTTGGCGATCGCCGCGATCTCGTCGAGACGCGGGTCGGGGACGGGAACCTCGCCCACATTGGGCTCGATGGTGGTGAAGGGGTAGTTGGCGGCCTCGGCGGACGCCGTCTCGGTCAAGGCGTTGAACAGCGTCGATTTGCCGACATTGGGCAGGCCGACGATGCCGCATCTGAACCCCATGGGCTTTGCCTAGCGCTCGCCGGCGCCGAGCAGGCGGCGCAACATGTGAGCAAGCGTGCCCTCATTGGAGGGTTCGCCCCGCGCGCCGCTTTCCGCCTGTTCCCGCTTGGCCGCTTTCTTGGCCTTGGCGGGTGGGCGTTTGGCGGGTTTTTCGCCGCCCGTCTTGCGGGCCACCTGGTTCATGAAGTTGGCGTCATCGCCGCTGGCGAGCGCCGGCGCGGCCGCGGCGATCTCCTCCAGCAAGGGCTCGAGCCAGGCGCGGTCTGCCTTGGAAAAGTCGTGCAGCACGTATCCCGCGACCCGATCCCTGTGGCCGGGATGGCCGACGCCGATGCGCACCCGGCGGAAATCGGGCCCCAAATGCGCGGCGATCGATTTGAGGCCGTTGTGGCCCGCGGCGCCGCCGCCCGTCTTGACGCGCACCTTGCCGGGGGCGAGATCGACCTCGTCATGGAACACGACCACGTCCCCGGGCGCGATCTTGTGGAAGCGGGCGGCCTCGCCGACCGCGCGTCCCGACTCGTTCATGAAGGTTTGCGGCTTCAGCAGCACGCATCTGATGCCGTCGAGGGTCAGCTCCGCCACCTCGCCCTGGAACTTGCCGCGCCAGGCGACGCCGCCGGCGCGCCCGGCGATGGCGTCAAGCGCCATGAAGCCGACATTGTGCCGCTGACGCGCATATTGCGCTCCGGGATTGCCGAGTCCGACGAAAAGTTTCATGCCCGCGCCTCGATCGCCTCTCGGGCGCCCATCGGGCGGTTAATCCTCCGAGGCCTCGCCCTCGTCCTCGGCTTCTTCCTCGGCGCCTTCCCCGCCCTCGACCTTCTCGCCCTCGAGGCCCTCTTCTTCGACTTCCTCCTCGACGATCTCGGCCATGCGGCCGGCGATGGTGGCGACGGTGAAGTCGCGGTCGGTGATGGTGAGCTCGACGTCGGCCGGGAGCTTTATATCGGAGATGTGGATCGAGTCGCCGATGTCGAGGCCGGCGACGTCGGCTTCGATTGCCTCGGGGATGGATTCGGCAGGACACAGAAGCTCGATGGTGTGACGCACCACATTGAGCAAGCCGCCCCTCTTCAAGCCGGGCGACTCCTCCTCGTTGAGGAACGTCACCGCAACCTCGA
>CAYVYD010000318.1:0-3081 GCA_964454415.1 uncultured Hyphomicrobiaceae bacterium
TGGTTGCCCGGAATGAGTCCGGGCACGACGAAACCGAGGTGGCGGCCGGGCCGGGGGTCCAGCCCTGGAACGCCCGATCGGACGCCCCGAACGCGTCCCGCAATGGCGTGCCATCGGTCACGCCTGCCGCGGCGTCCTTTTGGCCCGCCAGTCCCAGATCGTCGCGGCGACCAGCGCCGCAAAGCCCGCCAGCTCTGTTGCTCGGCCGTATTCGCCGAACATCGTCCACAGGATGAGCGCCGCCCCGATCGCCGCAAGCCCGGCCGGTCCCGCCTTGCCGTGGCGGCGCCAGCCATGGGCGATGCCGAGCGCCGCCACCACGGCAAAGGCGCTGATAGCGCCCGCCCAGGCGCCTTCGTGAAGCCCGATCCCGATCCCCATGAACGACAGTAGGGTCAGGATCGCCAGCGTGCCGTAGCAGGCCAGGATCGAGCAAGCCGTGGCCACTCCCGGCAGCCAGTCCCAGCCTTGGCCCGCCTGCAAGCTTGTCTTGACCGGCCCCCGATCCGCCATCGCTGGTTCGGACCGGCGACGCTTGTTCACGGTTTGACCGCAACCAGCGAGACCGACTTCACCCCCCACTTCTTCTGCGCGCCCTTGGCATTGTCGGAGATGAAGGCGTAGGCGTCATTGGTGCGCATCTCCTCAACGCGCAGCCCCGCGCCCTCGATCGCCGCGCGGTAATCGTCCTGCTGCATGGCGCCGCCGATGCATGCAGCCCAGAGGTCGGCATTGCAGGTGACGCCATCGGGCAGTTGCGCCTCTGTGACGATGTCGGCGAGCGCCAGCCTGCCGCCCGGCGCGAGAACGCGTGCTGCTTCGCGGAACACGGCCGCCTTGTCGGGGGCAAGGTTGATGACGCCGTTGCTGATGACGGCGTCAAAGCTCGCGTCCTCGAACGGCAGCGCTTCGATATGGCCCTTTTGATAGACGACGTTAGCGAATCCTCCGCTACTGCGAAGGCGTTCCGCCTTGGCGAGCTGCTCATCGGTCATGTCGACGCCGACGACGCGCCCACCGGGCCCCACCTTGAGGGCGGCGACGAAGGTGTCGGTGCCGGAGCCGCTGCCAAGATCGAGCACGCTTTCGCCCTCCTTGAGCTTCGCAAGATCGAAGTAATAGCCGACGCCGGCGAAGGACTCGATGGCGTCCGCCGGGATGCGGTCGAGATCGCCCATTGCGTAGCCGAGCCGTTCGGCCAGCGCCCGGCCCATCTCGAAGTGGAATTCACCCTCGGGGTCGAGGGCGACTTGGGTGTACATTGCCTTGACCTGGGCCTCGAGGGCCGCTTCGTCCACCCCCTGCATCTTCTGCTCAAGCTTTGCCGCTGTTGTCTGTGCCATGACGTTCCTCCCACGCCGTCGCGGCGCCGCGCGGGCTCGCGCGGCGCCAACCAATCGAACGACATCATCCGGATTGTCCGGGATAGGCGCGAATTCTATGCCTTTCCCGACTTCAGCGAAAGCGCGTGCTTGGTCGATCCGCGCTGCCTTACATAATAAACATAATGATAAGTGTCATGATGTCAGGAAATGCTCCGAGGCATCGCCGCCCTTCTGATCGGTTTGCGTCCAATCGACGGCGATGGGCCGGCCTGTCCTCGGTCGCCGATCACTATTGCGTTACCGCGGGTTTGGCGTTGATCCCAATCAACTTCCGCGCTTTCCATCGCCTGTAAATTGAATTTTCATGCGCAGGTCGCAGCCGAAGAGGAGTGACACCGATGACGAAGACCAGGAAGACGTTGATGACGGCCGCGCTCGGACCGGCGCTGTGGTTCGCGGCCGGGCCGGCCGGCGCCCTTGCGCAATCCCAACAACAAATGCCGATGCCGGGCCAAGGCATGGGCATGGGTCAGGGCATGATGGGTCAAGGCATGATGTGGGGAATGGGGCTCGGATACGCGCTCTTTATCGTTCTCGTGATCCTGGCGATCGCGGCGCTGGTCAAATACCTCTTCTTCCGGTGAGCACTTCAAGACTATCTGACCCCCGGCATGGCAAGCGCCCGGTGCCCGCATGTGCCAGGAATGCTCCGATCCGTTTTTCTCGCCGGCGCCGCCGTTATTCCGGTCTTGGTTTGGTTTGGGCCGCGCTCTAGAATGACGCCGCAACCACCGTTCAATGGGCTCGGGTCATTCGGCTTGGCATACCCGGTAGCGGTCCGTTTCGGCGCCTCGCCTCAATGCCTTGCCCGTGCCCGGCTGCGGAGTCCAAGGGCGAGCCGCTCGCGGCGTTCGCCGGAGGTGGAGTTCATGGAACTTCGGAAATCAGCGTTGATTGTGGCTGACATCAGCGGCTACACGAATTTTGTGGTGCTGCATCGCCTCAGCATTCTTCACGGCGAACAGATTATCACCGAGCTGATGGAGGTGATTGCCACGAAGGCGCGCTATCCGCTGCGCCTCAACAAGCTGGAGGGCGACGCGGCGTTCTTCGTTGCGCCAATCGAATCGCCCGACGCGGGCGGGCTAGACGATATCGTGACTCAGGTGCGCGGCTTCTTCGACGCATTCCGCGCCAAACAGGCGCAGATGTTGTCGGAGCGCACCTTGTGCAAGTGCGAGGCATGCGAAAGCGTCGAAAAATTGAGACTCAAGGCAATCGTTCACGTTGGCGAGGTGGTGGAAAAGATGATCGGTGAGCTAAAAGAGGTCGCCGGCGAAAGCGTCATCCTGGTTCACCGCCTTCTCAAGAACTCGGTTGGGCGGGATGAGTATCTGCTCTTAACCAGGGCGGCCGCCGATGGTATCAGCGCCGATCCATTCCCGATTAAGCGATCACACACGGAAAGGGTGGAGCAGCTGGGTGACATCGAGGTCGTCGTCTATTATCCCGACGAGCCTCCTCTCGAACGACCAGTCGTAACGCCGAGGCTTACTCTGCGGGGGATCGGTAATGCGATGGCGACCACCTTGCGTGCCGCCAAGCAACGGGCTCTGGGACCTAGGCGCGCGTTTCGCAACCTGCCCCGTTAGCGCCGGCCACGAGGCCATGACCATCGGCATCGAGCAATTCCGCGAGGCGCCCGAGCCGCGGCTCGGGTGCATGCTGGTCCAGCCCTTCCGGAGCCGGCGGGGGA
>CAYVYD010000319.1:0-3037 GCA_964454415.1 uncultured Hyphomicrobiaceae bacterium
CCTGTTAACAGCGGACATCAAGAAACCCACCAAATCCGACTTTTTCAACAGCCTCGGTCAACAACGGACGATGTGCAACAGCGTGACTGGCGTCAAGTCCTAGTCATGAGTGGGCGTGGCATGTCCGATTTGCTGTGGTTCTATGCGCGATGCACAAGAGGCCGTGCGCTCGCGGGTTGGAGGCCGGCATCCTGTGCGCCCGCCCTAATATCCCTCGGGCACGTAGCCGAACCGCTCCATCTGCTTACGATGCGTGCTGGTGATGGCGTCGACCTGATCTGCCGTTAATACATCCCGCCACTGGCCGGCGCGGCCTTCCCGGAAGAACCGGTCGGCATGGGCGGGCTTCTCCTGGAAACCTTCCTGTTCCTCACGCGATTGCAAGTTGTCGAAGGACGAACGGTCGATCGCCAGGGCGAGTTCGGCGGGACTGGGGTTCAGCAGCAAATGCCGCGCCAGACCGCCGAAGGTCGCCTCTGGCGTGGCCAGCATGTCCTCGAAGCGCATGGCGTAAATCGCCGGATGGGGCTTGCGCGTCCAGCTCTCGACGTGCTGGCTCCATGAACCCCACACCTCGTGAACCCTGCCCTTGTCGATCGGCGTCTCCACGTCGGCGGTCGCCATCGTCGCGATCGCCTGGTCGATGGTCTGATTCATGTGATGGGCCAACGAGATCACTACGTCCAGGGGATTGCGGACGATGTAGATGGCACCCGACGTCACGGCGAAATTGATGATCGAATGGCCGCGGTCGACGACGAGCGCGTTGTGAGTCTTGCAGAAGATCATGCCGTCGAACCCGTCCGCGATCGCCTGCTGCACGCGGTGGCGGCCTGCCGCGACCTTGTGGTGATCGTCGTGCTTGGGCTCGAATCCGAGAAGTTCCCTGTAGAATTGCGTGAAGTTTTCACCAAACGAGAATCGATTGATCGAGTTGATATCGAGCTCGTCCCGCTCGCCGGCCATGATGGTGACGAGATTGGAAAGAAACGCCCGCGTCCAGGTGTTGCCGGACTTGGGGTAGGAGACGAGCCAGACGATTCCTGAATCCGGCTTGGGCGAGGGAGCGGGACGAGCGTTCATGACTTGTTCGATCAACCCCTGTTTGATCAGGTCGCGATTATTCGCCTTCCTTCTGTGTCAAAAATGACACGAGCGTCCGAAATTTTTCGGGCCATGCGCGTTGCCAAATCCAATCATCGGCCCGAATCATGGACTTAGAAATTATGCCCTTCCGCCCGACCCCGGTCCGCCCCGCGGGTCCGCTTGTGGCGCCCAGGGACAAAGGATAATCTGAACCATTATTGTGGCTGGGGGAAGCATCGGGGGATGCTGCCATGAACGGTTACCAAGCAAAATTACTTGCCGGCATATCGGTTCTCGGATTCGCGGCGGCCCAACCAGGAGCCGCCACAGCCGCCGATCTCGGACGGCCGCAGGCGATGATCAGCAGCGCGCCGGCTCCAGCCGGGAGCGATGCGTGGAAATTTTGGCTGGAGGGCGGCCCTGCCGCCCTGGAAGGGGATCCCGGCGTTGCCGGAATGAACAATCCGCCATTCGACGTCGATCCCGACCACTGGGGTTGGGAAGCCGCTGCAGGCGGCGATTATCAGTTCGCCGGCAATCCGTGGATCTGGAGTTGGCAATTCCGCTACGGCAGAAACGGCAGGAATTCGGAATCCAACAGCCCGGTCGGTCTCTTCCTCGGCACCGGGGGGCAGGTGTCTGTTGTCGGCAGCAATTTCGCCGGCCGGAACGAGCACCATTGGCTCGCGGATTTCATGGTCGGACGGGATTTGGGCCTGGGCATGGGCGTGGGCGATCAGGTTGGAAAATTCGGCGTTCGCGTTGCCGAGATCAGGGGCCGGACGAAGGGCACGGCCGAATGGTACAACGTGCCGGTCTTTCCAACCATCGACTGCTCTACGGCTCCGTCCTATTGCGGCAGCGAAATTCGCGATTACACGCAGGAGAACAAGTTCGTCGGCGTTGGTCCGCGCGTGGAGCTCGACGGCAACATTCCGCTGGGCGGCCACTGGTCGATTGAGTATATGGGCGGTGCCGCGGCCCTGTATGGCCGTCGCAAGGCCAATCAGAATGTGACCCTCAGCAATCCGACGGTGTCCACCTTTACGGGACCGGCCTCGTTGCTGGCCGGCGGGCCGATCGACGCCAGTTCGAGCGGCAACGACTGGGTCTTCAATCTCGACGCGATGGCCGGACTGACCTATGCGTTCAATCCCACCGCCAGGATGATCTTTAGTTATAGGTTCGACGGCTATTGGGATGCGCTCCGGGGCTACAATTCCGACGGCGAACCCGCAGACCTCGATCGTTTCTACCACGGGCCGATGGTGCGGTTTGTCCTGACGAACGGCGTGGAACCCAGTCCGTAACGTCAGAACGGAGGCGAACTCAGCCAGCGTTCAGGTCCGATGTGGGTCAGGTCCAGACGCAGCGTGACGCCACAGAGGGCATCCGCTTTGCATCGGATTGTGTTGCAAAACTCTCCTTGAGCTTGGGCTTGGTCCGTGATTCCGTCGCTGTGAGGCAATCGACGACGGGGGCGAGCCATGATGGGTCGGCGGGAGCAGGGTCAGGGTCGGTTTTTCTACGATTTTCATCTCGATGCGGTGGTGCCGCCCGATCATCTGGTGCGCCGGATCGATGCTGTCCTGGATACCAGCTGGGTGCATCGTGAGTTGACGCCCTTTCACAGCCACACCGGGCGGCCTTCGGTTGATCCCGAGCTGATGATCCGGATGCTGATCGTTGGCTATGTGTTCGCGATCCGCTCGGAGCGGCGGCTGTGTGAGGAGGTTCAGGTCAACCTGGCGTACCGGTGGTTTTGCGGCCTGGGGATCGAGGATCAGATCCCGAACCCCTCCGTGTTCTCCCGCGCGCGCAATGAGCGGTTCCGCGAAGCCCTCAGGACCACCGGCACGGTGCATGACGGCAGGACGAGGCTCTACCGGGCGCGCAAGGCCTATCGGCGATCCGCCCGCGATCGCAAGATGATCGAGACCTCGTTTGGAGA
>CAYVYD010000320.1:0-3035 GCA_964454415.1 uncultured Hyphomicrobiaceae bacterium
TGAAGAGCCGCGCCTCGCGCACCCACAGATCCATGATGCCGTTCTCGTTGACGAGGTCGTCCTCGATCGACTGGATGAAGCAGGCGTGCGGCTGCGGGTGCTCGTAGGCCGATTGCGAGCGGACCAGCTCGCCCGTCTCGTGATCGACGTAAAAGTGCCCCTGGGCGGGGCCGTCGATGCCATAGGCCCAATGGAGACCGGTGTTGAACCATTGCGGGCTATTGGGGGCCGCCATCTGCATGGCCAGCATGTAGCGGTGCTCGTTATGGAAGGCCCGCGCGTCCTCTTCGGAAGAGAAATAGCCGCCCTTCCAGCCCCAATAGGTCCAGGTGCCGGCGAGCCGGTCGAAAACCTGGCGGGCGTCGGTCTCGCTGGTGGTGCGCTCGTCTTCCGGGAGCGCCGCGAGGGCCTTCTCGTCGGCGGTCGAGCGCCACAGCCAGGAGGGGACGGTCTCCTCCTCGACACGCTTGAGGCGGGCGGGCACGCCCGCCTTGCGGAAATATTTCTGGGCGAGGATGTCGCTCGCCACCTGACTCCAATGGGCGGGCACGTCGAAGCGTTCGAGGCGGAAGACCACCGATCCGTCGGGATTGCGGATTTCGCTGGCCGCTTGGCGGAAGTCGATGGCCGCGTAGGGGGATTGCTCCGCCTGGGTGAACCTCCGGTCGATTCGCATGTCTCTCGCCCCTCCCTGGTTGGCGCGCAGTTCGACTGCACGCGGAATCTTAGCCGACGCCCAAAAGTCACGGGTATTACTCTTAAAAAACTAGCTGGAGATGGCATTCCGCCGATCGTTGGACGGGATCCGCATCACTCCCGAGTCCCGGCCGGAATGCCCCGTGGCAGTTGATTGCCAAGGGGGTAACGCTAGGACGACTCGCGCGCCCCAGTCAAGGGATAGTATGCGGGAAACCGCTTACCCGCTAAATCTTGCGGTCGAAGTGGGGTTAAGCTGTGTGAAAGGGGCTGAAAAACTGTGCGGACGCCGTGCCTTGCGAGGTCCCCGCAGGCGCAAGGCGGGCGGGCGGCAGACACCGAGCCTAACCCGATTCGCGAGGCCGCGTCAGGCCCCGTGGCCGCGCTGGACAGGGTCCGGCGAATGCGACATAGTCCGCGCCGCGACGAGGGCCGTTTCATGGGCATTTTCAAGGAAATTTTCGCCTGGTGGACGGGCACCACCATCGGCACGCGCTTGTTCACCTGGCGCCGGGGCGTGCTGGTGGGGGAGGACGAGTTCGGCAACCGCTACTACCGCGAGCGCGGCGGCAAGCGGCGCTGGGTGATCTATCGCGAGCTCGCCGATGCCTCCAAGGTGCCGCCCGACTGGCACGGCTGGCTGCACCACACGGTGGACACGCCGCCGACCGAGATGGGCTACCGTCCCAGGCCCTGGCAGAAGCCGCATATCGCCAACATGACCGGAACGCCGGAAGCCTACCGTCCCCCCGGCAGCACGCTGCGCGGCGGCCACCGGCCGCCGGCGACGGGCGATTACGAGCCGTGGCGGCCGGGCGAGGAGTGACGGCGGAGGGCGATGGGCGAGGAGGCGATCGAGGGGGGAGACGGCGCCGGGCGCGATCCGTCGCGCGCGCAGAGCTGGACCGCCGATGGCTATCTGAGACACGCGGGCTTCGTCTCCGAGCTCGGCGCCGAGATCCTCGCCTGGCTGGCGCCGCGGGCGGGCGAGCGGATCCTCGATCTGGGCTGCGGCGAGGGGAAACTCGCCCTCGAGATCGCCGCCACGGGCGCCCAAGTCGTGGGCGTCGACATTTCCGATGATCTGCTGGCGCGTGCGCGCGAGCGCGGGCTCGACGCGCGCGCCATGGACGGCGAGGCGCTCTCCTTCGAAAGCGAGTTCGACGCGGTCTTCTCCAACGCCGCGCTGCATTGGATGCAGCGGCCCGACGCCGTGATCGCGGGTGTCGGGGGCGCGCTCAAGCCCGGTGGGCGCTTCGTCGCCGAGTTCGGCGGCCATGGCAACGTGGCGGCGATCGTCACCGCGCTGCGCGCCATCGCCAAGGCGCGCGGCGTCGATCCGGCCTATGCCGGGCCATGGTTCTTTCCGGCCGCCGAGGAATACGCCGCGCTGCTGGAGGCGGGCGGCTTCACGGTCGAGCGCATTGGTCTCTTTCCGCGCCCCACCGCGCTGCCGACCGGGCTCGAGGGCTGGCTCGAGACCTTCGCCAGGGCGTTCCTGGACCGCTTCGAGGCGGGCGCACGCGCCGAGGTGGTCGCCGAGGCCGAGGAGCTGCTGGCGCCGTCGCTGCGCGAGCGCGGCGGCCGGTGGAGCGCCGACTATGTGCGCCTGCGCGTCGCCGCCGCCCGACGGGGGCCGTGATGGGCCGGATGAGGGGAGACGCCACGCTGACGCCATGTTTTTCGCCATGTTTTTTGCCGCGGCGCTACTGGGCCGCGGCGGCGGCGGTTCGGCGGGCGGCGGGAGCGGGGATGAGACGGCGGGTGAGAGCGAGGCGAGCGCGCATGGCGGATGGTCCCAAGGGAGCCCGGCTCGGCGCGGCACTTCTCGCGCTGGCGCTGGGGGTGGCACCGGGGCCTCTCCATGCGGAGAAGATCAAGAACGAAATCGCCGTCTTCGCGGCCCTCGACAAGGTCACCGCGCGCATCAAGCCGCTCGAGATCAAGATGGGAGAGACGGCCCAGTTCGGGGCGCTCAAGGTGACGCCCAGGGTCTGCTACACGCGCCCCCCCACCGAGCCGCCCCTGACGTCGGCCTACATCGAGGTCGACGAGATCAAGCTATCGGGCGAGACCCAGCGGATTTTCACCGGCTGGATGTTCGCCCAGAGCCCAGGGCTTCACGCCGTCGAGCACCCGGTCTTCGACGTCTGGCTCACTAGCTGCAAGATGCCGTCGGGCGGGTAGTCGGCCGGCAGACTCGCGAAGTCGGCGCGCCCCAGCAGCGCCTCCTCCAATAGCCGCTGAAAGTTCTCCCGGCTCACCTCCGTCGCGCCGAAGCGGAGCAGGTGATCGGTGACGAACTGGGTATCCAGCAGGCTGAACCCGCCGTGCTTCAG
>CAYVYD010000321.1:0-3029 GCA_964454415.1 uncultured Hyphomicrobiaceae bacterium
GCGACGTCGATCCAGTGCACCATGTTGGTGGTCTCCGAGGTGGTGACCGCCCACTTTCCGTCGGGGCTGATCGCCATGCCCTCGGGCTCGACGCCGACGTCGATCTGGGCCACGACGGTGCGGGTTTTGGTGTCGACGATGGTGGTGACGGCGTCGTCCTCGTTGGCGATAAAGAGCAGACGGTCGTCGGGGTGGAGGGCGAACTGCTCCGGGTCCTCGCCAGAGGGCAGGTCGTGGATGATCTTGCCGGTCTTGACGTCCAGCACCTGGACCGTGTCGGAATCCGAGGCGCAGATATAGAGCTTGGTGTCGTCCTTCGAGAACGTGATGCCGCGCGGCCGCTCGCCCACGGGGATGGTCTTGACCACCTCGAATGTCTTGCTGTCGATCACCGAGACCGTGTCGTCCTTCTCGTTCGAGACGTAGACCAGATGCGCTCGCGCGGGCTGGGCGAGGAGGACGAGCGGGCCAATACACGCGGCCAGCCGGGCGAGGCGGCGAAAGGTTGCTTGGATCATCGTAGTTTGCATTGGCTCTCCGGTCGGTCGATGCCGAGGGTGTCGAGGTCGGTGGTCTGGTGCAGGAAGCCCTCGAGCGGGGCGAGCGCCACCAGCGCGCCCGCATGGACCAGCGGGATCGGCTGGCGCAACTGGCCGTCCCAGGGACGGAAGTCGAGGGCCCGCCCCTTGAACAGCGCGAGCTTGAGCTCCGGCCCGCGGATATAGGCCATCAGCTTCTCCGGCTCGCCGGTGTTGAGGCGGCTGGCCGCCTCGCCAACCGCCCGCACCGCCGCCCAGGCGGCGTAGTCGCGCGAGCGCATGTCCCGCTTCGCGAGCTCGTGGAACCGGCCTTGAAGCTGCGCCGCGCCCCACTGCTCCACCACCCGGTGCCAGCCCACCGGCATCAGCCCCTGGGTCCCGGCGACCGGGCGCGGCAGCCAGGTGTTGTAGAGGATGTACTGTCCGAAATCGTTGGCCTCGTCCGCCACCACCACCACGTCGTAATCGGCGTCCTGGGTGAAGCCCGGCACCTCGGCGGCGGCGTTGCGCCGCATGTCGGCGTCGAAGCTCCATGCCTTGTCGGCGGTGAGGCGGGCGCGGAACTTCTTGACCGCCTTGCGGATCGCCGCGGCGTAGAGCTTGTCCTGCTTCCGCTGCCCCTCGATCAGCATGATCTTGGTCCAGCGTTTCTTGGTGAGGAACTGCAGGAGCGCGTCGGCGAGCATCGCGCGGCTGGGCAGGGTGTGCAGCACGTTGGCGCGGCAATCGGCATCCCGCAGCCTCGTGTCGGGAGCGCCGGCGTTGAAGATCATCACGTGGCGCGCCTCCGGCAGGCCGGCCAGCGCCAGCAGGTCCTCGGCGGGCGCGTTGACGACGACGAAGGTAGCGTCCTTCCCGGCGAGCGCCTGGCGCGCCTGGCCAAGAAAATCGCCGTCCGGCGGTACGATCGCCTCGGTCAGCTTGAAGCTCTGCTCGAGGAAGCGCCCGGTGGTGTTGTTGTCCTCGATGCCGAGCCGGGCGCCCTGAAGCCCGTCGTCCCGGGGCGGCGCGTCGATGTTCGAGAGGGTGGCCGTCGGCGGGCTCTGTCGCTCGAGATAGAGGATCGCGATCTCGGTCCCGGCCGTGGCGGGCAGCAAAGAGACCGCCAGCCACGCAACCGCCGCCAGCGCGCCAAGCGCCGCCCGACGCAACCCCTTCCCCGGCGATGACGCCGCCAAACTCAAACCCATGACGCTACTCCGCTAGAACTCCAACTCGGCATCCCACTTCAAGGTGAGATCGGCGGTATCCTCGGTCAAGCCGAACAGCAGGCCGAGCCGGGGCTCGAACCCCGGCCACAAACGACGTCAGTTCAGCTTGAGCGTGAGCCCGCCCATCACCGTCCGGCCTTGCCCCGGCTTCAAACCGTCCTCGCGGTCGGAGATATAGAATCTGTCCTTGAGATTCGCGCCCGAAACAAAGATGGTGGCGTTTTCGGCGACCTTGAGGTTTGCCCGCGCTGACAACAGCCAAACATCGGGAACCAGACCCGTCTCACCTTCCGGATCCCCGGCATAGGGCGTATTCACCGTATCGGTGTAAAATTCGCCGCGGTGGGTCAGCGTGACACTCGCATTGAACCCCGACTCGTGCTCCAACCCCGCCGTCAGGTTGGCAAAATGCACCATCACCTGCGGCACGTTCTTGCCGACCTCCAGGGCGATCTGGCTTTCGGTTATCTCGCTGTCGGTGTAGGTGTAAACAGCTTCGCCGAAAATATTCCAGGGTCCGCCGACGAGCGGCGCGGAATCGAGCCTCGAATACAGTTCAAGCCCCTTGAACTGCGCCTCTTCCACGACGCCGAATACGTTGTTGCCCGCGGCGTCGGTGAACGCCTCCTTGATTTGATACTCCTCGATATCGGAGTGAAACAGGGCCGCATCGAATGTCAACCCGCGCAGGGCATTGGAGCGCACACCGACCTGATAGGTGTCGCCGACCTCGTTTGGTAATGGGAACACCTCGCCACGGGCGATGGCGGGCGTGAAGCCGCGATTGTATCCGCCATACAGGGTCGACTTCGGCATGATCTCAAGTGACACCGCCATTCCAGGCAAGACGTGTTCGTGGCTGGAGTCCTCGAAGACCGAACCATCCAAACCCGGCGGCGGATCGCCGTCTAGGGCTTCGAAGATGTTATTCCGCGAGACGTCGTAATCGACGTAGCGGATGCCAGGTACGACGGTGAGCTTTTTGGTTGGATGAATTGCCGTCTGAAAGAAAGCGGTGAAGGCGTGTGCGTCGTATTTTTGATAAATGGAGGATTGCCGGTATCCGCCCATGCCCGCGTCGAAGGCCGCTTCGCTAACGTCTTGTAGCACAAAGCAGCTGCCGCCCGATTCGAAATCCAGCACCTCGTTGCGCTGTCCGACGCCGTTGCAGTTGTCGAATTTCTGCATCTCGAAATTGACGCCGGTTTGGATGTCGAAGGTGATGTCATTGACCAGCGGGATATTGGCGACTTCGATACGGCTATCGATACCGAATGTC
>CAYVYD010000322.1:0-3016 GCA_964454415.1 uncultured Hyphomicrobiaceae bacterium
CTCACCAGGACGATCGTGGCGACGGTCAGCACGGGGCCGATGATCCTGATGGTCTGGTCGATGGCGTCGTCCGGCGGCAGCCCCGACTGACGGGACAGCCGGTACCGGTTGAGGACGTGGATCGTATTGTCGACGGCGATGCCGAAGCCGATCGTAAAGGCGACGACGCTCGTGAACTGCAGGCCGACCCCCGTCAGATAAAGCCCTGCGCCCGCGACGCCTATGGGCAGCAGGTTCGGAAGGATGCTGACCAATCCTCCAATGAGCGATCGAAACGCCAATCCGATCAATACGATGATAACGGCTATGGCGGACAGCAGGCTCAGATTGAGCTGGAATATCATTTCGGTGCTGGCCCGCGCCGACACCGGAACGATGCCGGTCAGCGAGAAGCGAATGTTCTTGTAGCGCTTGCGCAAAACATCGAGTTTCGAATTGAGCCTGTTCAGCACCGGGACGAGATCGGCCGCGTCGAGATCGCTGAAGGTCGCCGTTATCAGAGCCGAGCTCGAGTCCGGAGCAAAAATCCGCGAGACGACGGGTGACTTCACCTTTTCGAGAAACTGGAAAAACGCGGCCTCGCTCGAATTTCCCTGATGATACCAGTCGGACACCTCGTCGAGGGAGCTGATGGATCTGAATGTGGGTTCGCTCGCCATGATCTTGTGGGCGGCGCGCACGATCTCGAGCGTTTGCGGCACCGCGATCTTGGTGCCGGGAGGCCATTGCAGCAGAAGGTCCAGAGTGTTGGGTCCGGCGAGCTTATTGTCGATGGTCTGAATGGCGCGATAGGCGGGATTGTCGGTCGGCAGGTTGTCGAGATAGCGGTACCGGGTTTGATTGAGTGCGTAGAGGGTGCCAGCGGCCAGCGTGAAAACGATGCCCGTGAGCGCAACTGCAACCGAATGTCGTCGACCCAGACTTGCGGCGGCTTCCGACAGCGCGATGATCGCGCGCCCGATCGGATCGCTGTCATCGGCTTTCGGTGCCGTTTGCGAGCGGTTCTTCAGCAAAAAGAAGGCGATTGGGGGCACCGTCACCATGACCGCGACATAGGCGATCGCCGTTCCCAGCGCGGCGGTGTAGCCGAAGCCGGAGATGAAGGGATGGCGAACAAGCGTCAGCGACAGCAGCGCGAGCGTCGTCGTCGCCGAGGTCAGGACGCAAGCCGGGCCCACATGGAGCACCGATTCCTTGATCGCATCCTCGACTTTCAATCCCAAACCGAGATTGCGTCTGATCCCGAACAGCAGATGGAGCGCATCGGAAAACACCAGCACCATGACGAGGATGGGCACCACATTGGTGAGGACGTTCACGTCCTGGCCGATCAACCGCATGGTGCCCAGGAGCCAAACAACCGCGAAGGCGGCCGGCGCGCCGGCGATGACTGCATAGGACAGTTCGCGGAAGAACATCCAGCACAACAGCAGCCCGATCGTCATGCCGGCCAGGCCGAAGAGTCTCTGATCCCGGCTCAAGGCTTCGATGATCTCAACCCGCATGACGGACGATCCGGTAAAGGCGACGTCGAACTTCGATGTGTCGATATCGCCCTGCACCACGGATTGAATTTCGCCGAGCAGATTTTGCAGGGCCTCGATCTTGATATCCCGATCCTTGAGGGCGATGACGATGAGGCAGAGATCGCCGTCGCGGGAGAGCAGCTTGCCCGCCACGATGGGATGGGAGAGAACCTGCCGCTTCAACGCATCGACACCCTCGATGTCGTCGAGATTGAGGGGAAACAACGGCTCAGGCACGTTGTCTCCCACCGGCGACTTGCGTGCCGAGAACATGGACAGCACGTATTTGACGCCGCTCACCAAGCCGAGATCCAGATGCAGGTTGCGAATACTCTCCAGGTTGTCGGAACGAAACAGGTGGGGCCCCTGGATCACCAGCAGGATATCGCGGTCGCTGCTGGGATATTGGCGCGAGACCTCCTCGAGCACCCCGAAATCGGCGGAACCGGAGCGAAAGATCTCGCGGATGTCGCTCGAGAAGTTGAGCTTGCTGGCACTGAAGGCGAGAAGCGGCGTGATAAGGATGAGGAGGGCCAGCGTGGCGCGCGGAAACTTCAGGGCCCACAGGCCCATGCGCTCCAGTCCGAAACCGGCGCTGATGGTCCCGGTCTTACGCCCAGTCATCCCGCGGCCTCTCCCAAGGACAGCCCAGCAAACACATCGGCGGCTTCCAATACGTCGTCGCGGTCCACATCAAGATGCGTCACGGCCCTCAGCGTCGCGGTGTCGATCGCGCCGATGCGCACGCCCTTCTCGCGCAAACGTTTGCCGATCTCCGGTGCCGTTGCCCCGCACCTCGAGACGTCGATCATAACGATATTGGTCTCGACACGACTGGGGTCCACGCCAACACCAGGTATGCCGCTCAAGCGCTCGGCGAGAATCCGCGCATTGGCGTGGTCTTCGGCGAGCCGCTCGACGTGATGGTCGAGCGCATAGAGCGCGGCGGCTGCCAGTATGCCGGCCTGGCGCATCGCGCCGCCCATGCGCTGTTTCCACCGCCACGCCTCGTCGATGAAGGCGCGACTGCCGGCAAGCGCCGCGCCCATGGGCGCCCCCAATCCCTTGCTGAAATCGATCCATGCGGCGTCGAACCCGTCGCAATAGGATTTGGCATCCACCCCGCTCGCAACCACGGCATTGAGCAGCCGTGCGCCGTCCATGTGAAGGAGGAGCCCGTGGCGCTTGGCGACTTCCACCACCTCCCGCACCGTCTCCAACGGCCAAATGGCGCCGCCGCCCAAATTCGCGGTCTGTTCGATGGCGACGAGCCGGCTGCGCGGCGAATAGCGGTCGACGGGACGAATCGCGGTCTCCAACTGCCCGGCCGAAAAAATTCCGCGCTCTCCAACGAGCATGGAGCCGGCCGCGCGCGCGATCACCGATGCGCCAGCTCCCTCGGTGGTGAGTATGTGGGCGGTATGGTCGGCTATGATCTCGTCGCCCGGGCGGCACAGCACGGCGGCCGAAATCTGGTTGCACATCGTGCC
>CAYVYD010000323.1:0-2992 GCA_964454415.1 uncultured Hyphomicrobiaceae bacterium
AAGGCTTACGTCATCCAGTACCGAAACCTGCACCGGCAGTCACGCAAGATCACCCTCGGGCGGCACGGCGTACTCATGCCCGAGGAAGCGCGGCGGTTGGCCCGCCAGACCCTGGCCGCCATCGAACGTGGCGAAGATCCGGTGTCAATCGGCGTGCAATATTGACCCCGGATCGGCGTGCAATATTGACCCCTGATGGGGGTGGGTTCGGGTCGTCCAGGTAGTCCATGGAGGGGACCCGCGCGGGACGCGGAGTGCCCTCACGAGCGACGGAGCGGCACGCGTGGGGAGGGGCTGTGGACCCACCTGGGCGAGCCGCCGGGGGGTGGGGTCCGGGGCGGGGGATCAGGCGCGGTTCTTGAAGCGCCAGCTGTCGTTGCCGGTCTCGATGATGTCGCAGTGGTGGGTGAGCCGGTCGAGCAGGGCGGTGGTCATCTTGGCATCGCCGAAGACGGTCGGCCACTCGCCGAAGGCGAGGTTGGTGGTGACGATGGCGGAGGTTCGCTCGTAGAGCTTGCTGATCAGGTGGAACAGCAGCTGCCCGCCGGATTGGGCGAAGGGCAGGTAGCCGAGCTCATCGAGGATGACGAGGTCGAGCCTGGCGAGGCGATCGGCCATTCCTCCCGGCCGGCCGGTCCGGGCCTCGGCCTCGAGCCGGTTCACGAGGTCGACGACGTTGTAGAACCGGCCGCGGGCGCCGGCGCGGATGCAGTTGCGGGCGATGGCGATCGCCAGATGGCTTTTGCCTGTACCGGTGCCGCCAACGAGCACGGCATTGCGCTGCTGCCCGAGGAAGGCACCGGTCGCCAACTCGCGGACCAGACCCTCGTTGATCGGGGTGTCGGCGAACTTGAACTCGGCCAGCTCCTTGGCGAGCGGCAGCCTGGCGATGGTGAGCCGGTACTTGATCGAGCGCGCCTGCTTTTCGACGATCTCGGCCTTGAGGAGCTCGCCGATGATGCGCGGCACGGGATGCTGACGCTTCAGCCCATCGGCGATCACCTCGTCGAAGGCGGCCCGCATGCCGGCGAGCTTGAGCTGGCTCATCATCTCCAGGATCTCATGTCGCTCCATGGGCCGGTCTCCGCAGGCGGTCGTAGCGAGCGCAATCTGCCGTCGGCTCCTGGCGCAGGCGCAGGGCGTCGGGGGTCATCACGGTCGTCACCGTCGCCGATGGCTGCCGGCGGCGGGCAAGGATGTTGAGAATCACATCGCTGGAATGGACGCCGCCGCGCAGCGCCTCCATGCAGGCGGCCTCCACCGCCATCATGCCGTCGGTCAGCACGGCGGTGAGGATGTCGACCATCTGCCGGTCGCCATCATCGGCGGCCGCGAGCTTGCCGCGCACCCTCCCCAGGCTGCCGGGCAGCACCCAATCCTTGAACGGGGCCCCGTTCCTGAGGGCGCCCGGCTTGCGGGCCAGCACCGGGACGTAGTGCCAAGGGTCGTAGATCGTCTGGCCGCGCCCGAACCGCCGGGCATGCTCGCCGACGATCGCGCCATCCTGGCGAATCTCGATGCGATCGGCGTAGGCATGGACCTCGACCGGCCGGCCGATCGCCTTCGCCATCACCGAGTACTTGTTGTTGTCGAAGCGGACGAGACAGGTCTTGGAGATCGAGGCCGGTAGGACGTGGAACCCGTCGAAGCGACCGGCATAGGGAACCAGCTTCGGCCGCTCGGCCTCGAACACCGACCAGATCGTCTCGTCCTGAAGCTCCGGATGGCGGTGCGCCTTGGCATACCCCACACAGCGGTCGAGCAGCCAGGCGTTCAGATCCTCGTAGGTCTTGAACCGCAGCCGCGGTGTGAAGAAGCGTTCGCGAACCAGACCGACTTGATTCTCGACCTGGCCCTTCTCCCAGCCCGCCCCAGGCGTGCAGGCGACAGGCTCCACCAGATAGTGGCTGCACATCTGCAGGAAGCGGCGGTTGAAGGCGCGATCCTTGCCGATGAAGACGGCCTCGACCGCCGTCTTCATGTTGTCGAAGATGCCGCGCGTGCACGCGCCCCGGAAGAAGGCGAAGCCCCGGTCGTGGGCGTCGAACACCATCTCCTGGGTCTCGCGCGGATAGGCCCGCACGAACGGCATCCGGCTGTGACAGAGCCGGAGATGGGCCACCTTCACCGTCGTCGTGATGCCGTTGAGCACCACGATCTCATGGCTCCAGTCGAACTGGTAGGCCTCGCCCGGCGCAAAACTCAGCGGCACATAGGCCGCCGCCGTCGCAGCCACTCGTCCCCGGCGCCATCCCTTCGCGTAGCGCCGGACCGCGTCGTATCCGCCGGTGTAACCAAGCCCGCGCAACTCCTCGAAGATGCGAATCAGCGTCAGCCGCTCCCGCTGCGGCTTGCCCTCGTTCTCTGCCAGGAGCCGATCGAGCTCCGTCCTCCACGCCCCCAGCTTCGGCAGCGGCTGGACCCCGCGCTCGTAGGCAAAGGACGTCGCCCCAGAACGCAGAACCTTCCGAACCGTGTTGCGCGAAACCCTCAAGTCACGCGCAATCTCCTTGATCGTCCTCCCCTTTGCGAAAAACTCGCGCCGGATCCGCCCAATCGTCTCCACCGTCAACATTCCCCCACCACCCGTTCCAAAGCCGAAACGGGCAACCTGAACCAATCACTGGCCAGGGGGTCAATTTTGGACGCCGATCACCCCCCAACGGGGGTCAATATTGCACGCCGAATAACAGGCTATATCCCGGACGGCGAAAGGGTAATCATCGTTGACGATATAACCACCACCGGCGGATCAGTCATGAAGGCCGTGAATGAGACGAGGCGTCATAACTGTGAAATTGCCGCCGTTATCACCATTGTGGATCGTCTGGAGGGCGCCCGGGAAGTGCTTGAGAAAGAGAGGCTAAATTTCATCGCTCTTTTCGACGCGCGCGATTTCCCTTTGAGTTAGGATGGCTGGCGGACCAATCCCAATTGCGGCAAATCGTCTTGTCGCAAAATATAATACTGTTTCCAAGCGGGGCCGCTATAC
>CAYVYD010000324.1:0-2973 GCA_964454415.1 uncultured Hyphomicrobiaceae bacterium
CGCGGCGAGCTCGAGCAGATCTATGCCTGGACGCGCCCGGCCGCCGCCGTGCCCATGCACGGCGAGCCCCGCCATCTGCTGGAGCACGCCAAATTGGCCCGTCGCCTCGGCGTCAAAACCGTCGTCAGCCCGCGCAACGGCGATATCGTCCGCCTGCTGCCTGGTCCGGCAGAGATCGTCGATCAGGCACCCTCTGGGCGTCTCTACCGCGACGGCCGCCTGATCGTGCCGGCAGAGGGGCCGGCGGTCGGCGAGCGGCGCAAGCTCTCCTTCGTCGGCAACGTCACCGTCTCGCTGGTCCTGAGCGCCAAGGGCGAGCTCGCCGCCGAGCCGCAGGCCGCGATCGTCGGACTGCCCGAGACCGACGACAAGGGGGTGTTACTGCAGGACGTCGTGCTCGACGCGGTCATGAGCGCGTTCGACGGTCTGCCGCGTCCTCGCCGCAAGGACAGCTCGACCGTCGCCGAGGCCGTGCGACGCGCGGTGCGCGGCGAGCTCAACGCCGCATGGGGCAAGAAGCCTGTCTGCAACGTGCTGGTGTCGCGGCTGTAGGCTCGGCCGGCCCGCCGCAGCGCCATGCCCGCGGTTGCGCGCCGCGCGGCGAGGCCATAAAAGGCGGGCAGATGTTTCCCCAACAGCAACGTCCTAGGACCGTTAGGGAGCTCAAATGATCGGACGTCTCAATCACGTGGCGATCGCGGTGCCGGATCTCGATGCCGCCGTCGAGGTTTACAAGACCGCGCTGGGTGCCAACGTCACGCCCGCCGTTCCCCAGCCCGAACACGGCGTGACCACCGTCTTCATCGAGCTCCCCAATACCAAGATCGAATTGCTCGAACCCTTGGGCGACGCGTCACCGATCGCCGGGTTCCTCGAGCGCAACGCCGCCGGCGGCATCCACCATTTGTGCTACGAGGTCGACGACATCATCGCCGCCCGCGACCAGCTGACGAAGGCAGGCGCTCGCGTGCTCGGCGACGGCGAGCCCAAGATCGGCGCGCACGGCAAGCCGGTCCTGTTCTTGCATCCCAAGGATTTTTGCGGGACTCTGGTGGAGCTCGAAGAGGCATGAGGACCCACCGCGGGCGCGCGCCATGAACCCTTTCTTCGCGGCCGCCGTCTATTTCGTTCTGTGGTGGCTGGTGCTGTTCATCGTGCTTCCGATCGGCGTTCGCACCCAGGAGGAGGAGGGAGGCGTCGAACCGGGCACGGTTCCGAGCGCGCCGGCGGCGCCCTATCTGCTCGTCAAGCTGCTCGCGACCACGCTGCTCTCGGGCGTACTGTTCGCGGCCGGCTACGTGGTTTGGCAATCGGGCGTCGTGACCATCGACTCGATACCATTCCTGCCCGATTTCCCGTCCACGGCAACGCCCCGCTAGCTCCCCGCAGTGCCAGGGCGACCGGCGCACAAAAAAAAGCAAGGCCTTTAGAGACCTTGCTTCCCAGTCAAAGAACTCCTTGAACGTCTAAACGCGAACGCCCCACCTTGAATAATACGAGACCGGCGGGAAGCGTCTCAGACGCGCCGTGCTTGCATCTCATGAAACCGGATGCCGGGCTGGAGTGTCTTTCCTCCCAAGACTTGGACGTGGGGTCCCGTTTCCACTGAGACACTGTGGGATGGACCCGGCCCAGACGCCTTTTTCGATTATCCAAAAACCTTAACCGAAGGCCGCTCCCCTGTCATCATCGATTTGCCGTGGCCCGCGGTGCGGGCGCGGAGCGGAGACCGTGCCGGGGTGCCCCCGGCGGTCGCCGATCTTCCGCATTAGCCGCATTTTAATTCACTGCTGCTATTCAACGCGATCATGAGGGAGCTTTTACAGCGCCATGACCACGCTGTCGTTTATGCGGTCGCCGCAGTCCTCGTTCTGGCGCTCGCCGCCATGTCCGGCGCCGCCCGCGGCGGCGCCATGGAGGACGATATCGGCCCCTACCTGCCGCCCCATCTCGGCGCTCTAGTGGCGCCGGGGCCACAGCGCCATCCGGTGCCGCGATGGTCCAACCAGCAGCATTACGGCGCGGCGCTCGCCACCCGGGCGCAGGATTGCGCCTATGGCCCGGACTACGCGCCGGGCGTGTCCGCCGCTGGCGATCCGGTGATCCCCGCCGATTTGCCCAGTCGCCGCCCCGCATGGCTGCCCCAGAGCATCGAAGCCGATATCCCGCTCCGGCGCCGGGCGCCCGCCCGCCACGGTCGCGACCGTCACGCCGGTCCCGCCGGCTCCGAAATCGCCGACAGGGGGCTCAGCGTCATCGTTGCCCCCGTGGTCGAGGATTGCATCCCGCCCGCCAAGTAAGCTATTAGCGCTCCGGGGTCTTTCGGCCTTTCTCGGGCTGCCTGGACGCGTCATGCTGTCGTCGCGTGCACGGCGTTCATGCAGCGCACGCCAACCTTCGGAGCCGCACGGGCCATGCGCCTTAGCCGCTTTTTCTTGCCGATTCTGCGCGACGATCCCAAGGAGGCGGAGATCGTCTCGCACCGCCTGATGCTGCGCGCGGGGCTGATCCGCCAGGCGAGCGCGGGGATTTACTCGTGGCTGCCCTTGGGCTTCCGGGTTCTGAAGAAGATCGAGCGGATCGTGCGCGAGGAGCAGGACCGCGCCGGCGCCATCGAGATGCTGATGCCGACCATTCAGTCGGCCGATCTGTGGCGCGAGAGCGGGCGCTATGACGACTATGGCGAGGAGATGCTCCGCATCAGCGACCGTCACGGGCGCGAGATGCTCTACGGGCCCACCAACGAGGAGCTGATCACCGACATTTTCCGCAACGCCGTGCGCTCCTACCGCGATCTGCCGCGCAACCTCTATCATATCCAATGGAAATTCCGCGACGAGATCCGCCCCCGGTTCGGCGTCATGCGCGGCCGCGAGTTCCTGATGAAGGATGCCTACTCCTTCGACCTCACCCGCGAGGCCGCCCGGCGGTCCTACAACAAGATGTTCGTCGCCTATTTGCGGACCTTCGAGC
>CAYVYD010000325.1:0-2964 GCA_964454415.1 uncultured Hyphomicrobiaceae bacterium
GCCCACCTCGCCAAGCGCTCGCGCGAGGCCGAGGCGCGCGGCGCCGAGGCGAGCCAGCTCCATGGCGAGATCGCCAAGCTGGAGGGCCGCCTCCAGGGGCTCGCCGAAATCACCGTGACCCGCCAGTCGGAGCTCGGCCGCGCGGTCAACGAGCGGCTGGACAAGGTGAGCCACCGGCTGGGGCAGAACCTGACCGAGACCTCGCGCAAGACCAGCGAATCGCTCAGCAAGCTGGCCGAGCGGCTGGCCGTCATCGATCATGCCCAGAAGAACATCACCGAGCTCTCCTCCAACGTGGTGGGTCTGCAGCAGATCCTCGCCAACAAGCAGGCCCGCGGCGCCTTCGGCCAGGGCCGCATGGAGGCGATCATCGAGGATGGGCTGCCCAAGGGCGCCTATAGCTTCCAGGCGACGCTCGCCAATGGCAAGCGGCCCGACTGCCTGATCCGGATCCCGGGGGCGCCGCCGCTGGTGATCGACGCCAAGTTCCCGCTCGAGGGCTTCGAGGCGCTGCGGCTGGCCCGCGACGACGCCGCCAAGAAGACCGCCCAGCAGCAGATCCGCCAGCATGTGGGCCGCCACATCGAGGCGATCGGCGAGCGCTATCTGCTCCCCGGTGAGACCCAGGACCAGGCCTTCATGTTCGTACCCTCGGAGGCGGTCTACGCGGACCTGCACGAGCATTTCGCCGATTTGTTGCAGAAGGCCCACCGCGCCCGCGTCGTCATCGTCTCGCCCAACATGCTGATGCTCGCCGTCCAGACCATGCAGGCGATCCTGAAGGACGTGCGGATGCGCGAGCAGGCCGGCATGATCCAGCGCGAGGTGGCCTACCTCATCGAGGACGTCTCGCGGCTGCGCGAGCGGGTGCACGATTTGCAGCGCCATTTCGGCCACGCGGGAGCGGACATCGAGCGGATCCTGACCTCCTCGGAGAAGATCGCGGGCCGCGGCCGGCGCATCGAGACGCTGGATTTCGAGGGCGAGGCGCCAAAGGCGGTCGAGGCCAAGGCCAAGCCCGCCAAGGCGCCGGCGCGCAAGAAGGCAGCACCTTCGGCCAACGGCACCCCCAAGGACACCCCAAAGGGCTCCCGGGGCGAACTGCTGGCGGGCGAGTAGGCGGAACTGTCCTCGCCAATCTTGCGGCCGAATTCCCCGGAATTCCCCCGCCGAGCGCGCACCCGCATTAACCTTTACGACCAGTGAACCTTCAGTTCCGTGCATCCATGGCTGTAGGGTCCATGGCGCCGGAGGCAGGCGGCATAACGGTGGAACGGGAAGGCGCCCAACGCGCCATTTCGCAACCAAGTTCAAGGTGTCGTGATGTCCAAGCGTTACAAGGAAATCGGCAAATGGGCCCTGCTGCCCAAGCCCAAGACCAAGGATACGCCCGATTTCATTCCCGAAGCGCTGCGCGAGGCCTATTACCAGGCCTGCGTCGTCGCCGACGTCAGCCCGCGCGCGTCCGCCGCGCTCGCGCGCTACTGCCTGCAGCGGATGATCCGTGATTTCTGGAAAATTCCGGAAAACCAGTATGGCAACCTGGCCGCCGAGTTCGACTATATCGCCGCGCGCATTCCCGCCGAGTCGAAGCGCTCCATCGACATGGTGCGTGCCTTCGGCAACATCGACAAATACATGCGCGAGCACGTCGACAGGATGGTCGATGCCGACCCCATGGAGGTCGAGCTGCTGATCCGGCTGAACGAGATCCTGTTCGACGACTGGTACGTTGCGCGCCACAACCGCGAGAGCCGGGCGGGCGAGCTCGAGACCTTCATCGCCAGCCTCGACCGCAAACCTCCCATGCAGCTCGAGAGCGTCACCGCGCTGCCGCCCAAGCCGCGGCCGACCGCGACCGGCGGCGAGCGGTCCGCGCCCGCCAACTGACGGAACCGCTTCTCTCCGGACACGCGCCATGCACCGCGCTCGGACAGGTTAGACGATGGCAACCATTACCGATCAATCCCAATGCGTGATTGCCGAACAGATCGCGATTACCGGCGACGTGACGTCGCAGGGACGGTTGCTGGTGCGCGGCAAGATCAGCGGCAACGTCAAGAGCGAGGACATCTCCATCGAGCGTTCGGGCGAGATCTCCGGCGACGTCAACGCCAGGGACGTTTTGATCAAGGGCCATGTCCACGGCAACATCACCGGCGCACGGGTCTCGATCAGCGCCGGCGGCGTGGTGTTTGGCGACATCACCAGCGAGGCGCTCGCCGTCGAGCAGGGGGCGAGCTTCGAGGGTATCGCGCATCCCCTGCCCTCCACGCGCCGTAGCGCCAAGGAGATCGAATCCACCATCGTCTCCCGCGCCCCGCGGTTGCCCGAGAGCGACTGATCAGCATCCTAGGGCTGCCGCCAGGGGAGTTCCGTACGCTTGACCGCAAGCAGGATGTTGGTGTCGCGCGGCGGCCAGCGGTAGCCGATGCCGAAGTCGACACGGGCCGCGCGTCCCCGCGCGAACAGCCGGTCCATGCCGGGCTGGTACCACCGCTTGAACACCGGGATCGGCCCGTAATAGGCGCCATAGGGAAAGAGCTGCCACTCACCCGGCGTGAAATAGCGCAGCGGGATGCCCGAATCGTCCTGGACCACCGTGGCGCTGCGCTCAAGCAAAAGGGCGCGGACGGTGGTGAAGCCCCCGGTATGGAGCAGGTAGGAGGCGGCCTTGAGCAGGCTGTCGGCGGGGCCGAGGGTCCGGCAGAACACCATGAAGCCGCTGCTCTTGAGCCCCGCATTGGAAAGATCGGTCCTGAAGTAATAGAGCGTGCGCTTCTGGCCGCGGTCGTCGGAAAAGGTTATCTTGACGCCGGGCGAGGCGCCCTTTGGCGCCTTATCCCGCCGGGGCTCGACGGCGCCGTTCCGCATCAGGCTCACCAGGCTCACAGCCTCGATCCGCTTGCCGGTGCGGGCGAGGAACACGTAGATCAGCGGCAGGGTGCCGGTGAGCTTGCTGGC
>CAYVYD010000326.1:0-2937 GCA_964454415.1 uncultured Hyphomicrobiaceae bacterium
CGTTGAAGATGGTGTAGCCGGCGATGTGGTCGCGGGCGTCGCCCTCGCGGATGTTCCGCCCCTCCTGGCCGATCACCACACCCCATTCGAGCTCGTAGTCGAAGGCTTTGCTGTAGGCCGGGATCTGCACCGGCGCGTCGGGTCCCACGACAGAGAACCGGTTGCTCTTGTAATAGAGCGGACGCTTGTACCAGGCGCGGTTGAGGGCGTAGGCGATGCTGTGCTCGCGCCCCAGCCAGCGCTCGAGCGCCTCGTCCAGCGGCGCTAGCCTGCCGAGCCCGACGACGCGGGTGGCGTTGATGACGTGGTCCTCGAATGCCATGCAGTCGCGGATCGATTCGGGACACGGCACGGGGGCCAGCACCTTGACGTCGTCGATCCCGAGCACGCATCCCGGCGGCCGCTGGCTGGCGATGTAGTCGGCGAGCACATGGACCTTGTACTTGGCCGCCGCCCCCTCGCGCAGGAAGCTCAGCATGTCACGGAAATAGGAGCGCGGCATTCCCTCCATGGCAAGCGCGCCGGCCTGCAGGGCCGCGACCGCCGAGCCGCCGTCGATCAGCACGCCGATTTGCGGGTCCGGGTCGGGACCGAGATAGGTGAGCAGCTTCAACGCTTCCCCCGCGCTTTTCCGCAGCTTAAGCGCCTTACCTGGGCCTTTTTAAGATGCTTTTCCGCGTTTAGCCGCCGGCCCGTAGCCGCCGCCGGTCGGTGTTTTGATGACGATGGCGTCCCCCGGCCGCATCAGCGTCTGGTCGCAGCCCTTAAGCCGCTCGCGTTTGCCGTCGGCCCGCCACACCCAGTTCTCGCCGCGCTCGCCCGCGTCACCGCCCATGAGCCCGAAGGGCGCGACCTCGCGGTAGCCCGAGAGGATCGCGCAGTCCATGGTCTCGAGGAAGCGGATGCGCCGGGCGATGCCGTCGCCGGCGCACCATTCTCCCCTGCCGCCCGAGCCCGGCCGGATCGCGAACTCCTCGAGCACGACGGGGTAGCGTAGCTCCAGCACTTCCGGGTCGGTGAGCCGGGTGTTGGTCATGTGGGTGTGAACGGCGGCCGCCCCGTCGAAGCCCGGTCCCGCCGGGGCACCCGAGCAGATCGTCTCGTAATATTGGTGCCGCGCATTGCCGAAGGTGAGGTTGTTCATGGTGCCCTGGGAGGAGCCCAGCGCGCCGAGCGCGGCGAACAGGCAGTTGGTCACCACCTGGCTGGTCTCCACATTGCCGGCGACGACGGCGGCCGGATAGCGCGGCGAGAGCATCGAGCCCTCGGGGAGGACGATCCGGATCGGCTTGAGGCAGCCCGCGTTCATCGGGATCCGGTCGGCCACCATCACCCGGAAGACGTAGAGCACCGCCGCCCGCGTCACCGGCTCCGGCGCGTTGAAGTTGTTGGCCTGCTGGGACGAGGTGCCGGTGAAGTCGACGGTCGCCGAACGCGCCTCGCGGTCGACGCCGATCGCCGCCCTGACCCGCATGCCGCCGTCCATCTCGACCTCGAATTCGCAATCCTCCAGCACGTCGATGACGCGCCGCACGCACTCCTCGGCGTTCGCCTGGACGTGGCTCATATAGGCCTGCACCACCTCGAGCCCGAACTCCCCCACCATGCGGCCCAGCTCCTGGACGCCCTTCTCGTTGGCCGCGATCTGGGCCTTGAGATCGGCGATGTTCTGCTCCGGCGCGCGGGCCGGGTAGGGGGCCTGCGTGAGCAGCGCGCGGACCTCGGCTTCGCGGAAGCGGCCTTCCTCGACGAGCTTGAAGGGCTCGATATAGACACCCTCTTCCATGACGGTCGTGGCGAGCGGCGTCATCGAACCCGGCGTCACCCCGCCGATGTCGGCGTGGTGGCCGCGGCTCGCCACATAGAACAGGAGCTTTTCGCCGGACTCTCTTTCTTTCGTCCCTGTCGTGGCTGTGCCACTCCGCGCCCGTTTCTTGTCGGCGTCCCTGTCGCGCTCCGCGCTCCGCGCCTCTTGGCCGAACACCGGCGTCACCACGGTGATGTCGGGAAGGTGGGTGCCGCCGTTGTAGGGCGCGTTCACCATGAAGACGTCGCCGGCGCGCATCCCGCCCGCGCAGGCGGCGATCACCGCCTCGACGCTGCGGTCCATGGAGCCCAGATGCACCGGCATATGGGGCGCGTTGGCGATGAGCCGGCCCTCGCCGGTGAAGAGCGCGCAGGAGAAGTCGAGCCGCTCCTTGATGTTGACCGACTGCGCGGTGAGCTGCAGCGCCACCCCCATCTGCTCGGCGGTCGCCATGAAGAGGTTGTTGAAGACCTCGAGCATCACCGGGTCGGCCTTGGTGCCGGCGGCGTGCGCCTTCGGTCGCGGGACGTGACGGGTGAGCAGCAGGTGGTTCTTGGCCGTGACCTGGAGCCGCCAGCCGGGCTCGACCGCGACCGTTTGGTGATCCTCGATGACGAGCGCCGGCCCGTCGAGCCTGTGGCCCGGCCGCAGCCCGCCGCGCAGGAAGACGCCCGCCTCGCGCCAGGCGCCGTCGCTGTAGAAATGCGTCGTCTCCCGGGGCTCCGGCGTGCCCTTGGCGAGCGGCAGGTCGGGCTCGTCGGCGACCCCGCCACCGCCGGCGCTTTCGACCGCGAGCGCCTCGATCACGATTTCCTTTTCCGGGCTGATGAAGCCGAAGCGGCGCTGGTGGGCATCTTCGAACGCCACCCGCATGGCCGCGATGCCGCCGAGCGCCACCTCGAGCGCCGTGTCGGTGCGCTCGTAGCGCAGATGGGCGTGCGCGCTGGTCGCAATACCCTCTTCCGCGACGCCTTGGGACCCGAGCTCTGCCAGCGTCCCGGCCTCGAGGTCGCGCGCCAGGGTCTCGCACGCCGCAAGACCTTCCTCGTCCAGCGGCCGTTCGACGGCCTGCACCCGGTTGGCGCGCACGTCGGCGAGCCCCATGCCATAGGCCGAAAGCACGCCCGAGA
>CAYVYD010000327.1:0-2911 GCA_964454415.1 uncultured Hyphomicrobiaceae bacterium
CTCGGCCCTTGGTCCGGTTTGGGGTCGTCAGCCAATAAAACGCTGGCAATGAAAGGCGTCGTTCGCCTGCTGCTTGTGCGTCCTTATGCCCGTGTCCGTTGGACTTGAGGGCGTTGGCTCCGGCGCTGCCCCCCCATTCAATCGTCGTCGCCGGGCTCGTCCCGGCGAACCTGCCCCCGCGGAGGCGGAGGTCCAATGGGGCGGTGGCCGTGTCCTCGCGGGTTGAAGCGTTGCCCCTCTTCCGGAACATGCCCCCGCCGCCCGGCGAGAGGGCGTTGGCTTCGGCGGCGCCCCCCATTCAATCGTCATCGCCGGGCTCGTCCCGGCGATCCAATAGGGCGGTGGCGGCAGGCTCGGCAGTCCGGTCCCAACCGCCCCATTGGATGCCCGGAACAAGTCCGGGCATGACGGGCAGAGACATTGTGGGGGGCAGTCCGCAGGTGTCCAATTCCCTCTTCGTCATCACCGGCCTCGTGCCGGTGATCCAATAGTGCGGTGGCGATTGGGGGTTGGCTGGTCAGGGCTTCTGCCCCGTGTGCCTATGTCCCGAATGCGCCCTTCAGCGGACACGTCGGGTGCCAATACGTGGCGCCTGCTTATAGCCAGAAGGTGAAGTTCGCCAAGCCTGCGAGATATTCAGTCCGCTTGCCTAGCAGCGGTCTTTCGCCCTCACGACCACCGTCATCTTGTGGCTCTGAAAACCAATGGGTTTGGCGACTGAGCCATTCTGCTCCAACAATGCTATGAGCGACAGACAGCATTACGGAGCGAGTCATGCGTTGTGTCGCAAATTTTGAGGTAGAATCTGAAGTCTCGGTGGTTGCCGATGAGCTTGTGCTGACGATAAATGACCCGCACGGGGCTTTCAAAGCGCGGATCAAGAATATTCCACGTTCAGAGTTCACCACACCTTTCTTGCTCTCCCTTCACATATATTTTGAAGCGCCAAACTTGGAGGGTGCCAAAGACGTTGCCGATGATTTGCTGGCGAACTGCCTGAACATGCTGGCCTTCACCACAGGTTCCGGTTTCCGAAAGCATAGAATTCGACAGATCGTGGACGCGGAAGCACCTTCAAATGGAACGATGAGAAATGTCCTAATGTGGGGTGAAAGGGTCGAATACGATGACCCTCAGCCTTTCCTTAGAGACGAGAACGCAAGCTCCATCGAGCGCTTGCTGGAATATGACGTCCCACCAGCTGTTAGGCGCGCCCTCCGGTGGTATCGGCTAGGGATCGATGCCGCTTCACCAGATGATCAGTTCACCTACTTTTGGTTTGCGCTCGAAATCCTAGCCGAATTCCAGAAGCCGACCGCAAAAGTGCACGACAAATGCCCTCACTGCCAGTCTCCTCTCTATTGCGAAAAGTGCGAGAAGCACCCGGAACACAGACCCTACGCAAAACAGGCCATTCGAGCGCTGATGAAGGCAGCGGATGAGGAGTGTGATGATGCGACGCTGGACTTGCTCGACAAGACGCGGAACAGCCTTTTGCATGGGTCTACGCTTAGAGAGATTGAAAGCGCCCTACCTGATCCGCACGAAAGCGTCGTCGATACCTTGGGGCGAATCCTATGGAAGGCCCTCATCAAGCAGTTCCCGAAAGAGATGTATGACGGGACGCTAGAAATGGGCATGCCTTCGACGTATGTGCACTACGAGGCCAATGCGGTTGCCCACGTCCAGACGGTTGTCCCAATCGATAAGGACGGTCATTTCGATCTTGAATTCAAAGGAATGACAATGAAGTTGAAACCCTCCGGCCCGCCCCAAAGCGCTTCGCCATTTGTGGTGAGAATGACGCCTGAGCAGTATGACCGATTAAGGAAGCTCAGCTATGGCAAAGGCGAACATCAAGAGATGCTCAAGCGCATCCAGGGGCGTGTTGAAGAGAAAGATGGCAATATCTACGTGCTTGTGCTTGCAACGGACATGTCACAGATCCGACAGGCATTGAAGATGAAGGACGAAGGGGAATGGCAGGACCTATTTCGTGAATTGTTCGAACCGACAAACGGCAACGACGCACAATGAGTGCCATCGAGCAGAATCAAACCAATCGGCGCGAGTCGCCGGTGACGAACATCCCAGTCGCACGTCTCATTTATCGAAATGCGACCGTCCAAAATTGAAAATCACCGTTCCGATGGGTGCCGCCGCATCGGCTTGATCCAATAGCCCTAGTTTCCACTTCGGGAGCACCAGCAGACGAAGCACAGTAAAAGACTGGCTTCATTTGCCCGAGTTTTGAGTGGCTTTGCATGCGTGCATTGCGGACTCGTTGGGCGGGTCCTCGCGCCGTAAAATTTAAAATTCGGCGCCGCGATTCTCTGCCCTATACGCAAAGAATCGACCTTTGCTAATTACGCCTGCGCCGGGCAGATATGCGAAGATATAACCCATTGATATAAAGCGGTAATTTTCCCAAAATTTTGCGCTCTCACCATTGCGGTTCTCGGTCTGAATCGGCTATAATTGCAACTCGAAATTTCAAGCCATAGCCCCTGCTTTCAGGAGCGGCCCGTTTGACGTCTGGTGCGGGTCTCGTCGGGGCAGTCGTGGCGTCCTCTCGGAGCAGTTGAGACCACTTGTCGGACACCGGCGACATCAGGCGAGAAGACGGCGGACCGCGCGGCCCGTCGGACATTCGGCCCATCTCCATCATGGAGGAGATGAAGCGCTCCTATCTCGATTACGCCATGAGCGTGATCGTCTCGCGGGCGCTTCCCGACGTGCGCGACGGGCTCAAGCCCGTCCACCGCCGCATCCTCTACACCATGGCGGAGAACGGGCTCGACTGGAACAAGCCCTATAAGAAGGCCGCCCGCGTCGTCGGCGACGTCATGGGCAAGTACCACCCCCATGGCGACACCGCGATCTACGACGCGCTGGTGCGCATGGCGCAGGA
>CAYVYD010000328.1:0-2909 GCA_964454415.1 uncultured Hyphomicrobiaceae bacterium
AGGTGGCCGCGCCCTACGAGGCCAAGATGACGGCCGACGGCTTCGAGGGCTGCGAGTAAGGGCTCATCCGGCCGGATCGAATCGGCGGATGATCGAGCCGACCTGGCAGGGGCATGGTGCTCGGGCACCCTACACCTGGATTACCGCCTTCGCGGGAATGACTAAACGAGGGCGGGAACACCGCTCGGTTGGGGCTCGCATTGCCTGCTTGAGCCACGCGCCGATCACGAGACGAAACCGGCCCAATCATTCCAAACAAGGTTCTAGGCCTCGTATTCCGGGGGCGGCACCCGGGAAAGACATCCCACCAGCCGCTCCAGCCGCTTGGCGTCGAAGGCGCGCCACAGCGCCTCGATCTCGCGGTCGAGCGCCGCGTCCTCGCCGCCGCTCGCCAGGCGGCGGTAGAGCGCATCGAGCAGCGGGTCGAGCTCCGCCTTCAACTCGTGGGTTCTGAGATCGTTCGGCGTCCAGCCGACGACGAAGGCCTGTTTCCCGAATTCCTCGGCCGAGGCCGCGCTCTCCGCCAGCTCGATCACGCGGCGCAGCCGCGCGGCGTCCTCGCGCATGAGCTGGGCGCGGAACATGCTCGGCTCGCGCGCGAGGTCTTCCTCCAGCATCTCCAACAACCGCATGTCGACCCCCTGGAGCGGGTCCGGCCGCGGCGGGCCGCCGCTCAGTCGATGATATGATAGACCGGCGCCTTCTCCATCTCCCACTCCCCGGACTCCCGGTCGAAGCGGGAGAGGGTGAAGCAATGCCAGTTCTTGTCGTCCAGCTTGGGATGATCGCCGCGGTAGTAATAGCCCGGCCAGCGCGTCTCCTCCCGGAACAGGGTGTGCCGCGTCACGGACTCAGAGGCCAACAGCCGGTGTTTGAGTTCCCATGCCCGCTGTAGCTGGTGCAGGTCCTCGGCGCCGATGTGCTCGAGGTCCTCGCGCAGCATGGCGAGATGCTCCAACCCCTTGTTGAGCCCCCATCCGTTGGTCATGTAGTTGGTGCCGATGCCGCCGACATATTCGTCCATGATCTTCTCCAGCCGCTGAAGACCGTGGATCGGCAACAAATAGCTGGGCGAGACGGTGCCGGCGACGATCTCGTTGCGGCCGACCTCGTAGTTTTCCATGGGCTGGAAGACGATCTGCTTTAGGTTCTCGTACTCCTGCTCGCTGATTTCCGGCTGGTCGTTGCCCAGATCCTTGATGTAATTGACCGCTGCCTTGGCGGCGATCCGGCCTTCGGTGTAGGAGCCGGAGGAGAACTTGTGGGCGGTGCCGCCGATGGTGTCGCCGGCGCCGAACAGGCCCTCGACGGTCATCATCCGGTTGTAGCCCCACTGGTACTCGTCGGGCGCGTAGTCCTCCGGCCCGCTCGCCCAGGCGCCCGAGCACGTCGCATGGGAGCCCATGACATAGGGCTCGGAGGTGGTGAGCTCCGGATTGATTTCCTTGGGATCGATGTTTTGCGCGGCCCAGACCACCGCCTGGCCGATGGTCATGCCAAGGAAGTTCTCCCAGCCGACGGTCTCCTTGTGCGGATCCTGGAATGCCTCTTTCGTGACCATGCGGATGGGGCCGCGGCCGGCGGCCACTTCCCTGAGAATGGCGTGATTTCGGAGGCAGGTCGGCACCGGGTGCCGGTCGATATAGTCGCCGACGAGCGCCTTGGTGTCTTCGTACCAGGTCGACTCGTACTCCTCGCCATTGACGTTCTCGGTGTAGGTCTTGAGATGCAGGAAATAGGCGCCGACGGGGCCGTAGCCGTCCTTGAAGCGGGTGAGAACGATGCGGTTCTCCATCTGCGTCATCTTGGCGCCGACCTCGATCGGCAACGCGTAGGCCGACGCGCTGCTCCAGGGCGCGTACCAGGTCCGGCCCATGCCTTCGCCGACCGCGCGCGGCTTGAAGATGTGCGAGGCGCCGCCGGCGGAGACGATGACCGCCTTGGCGCGGAAGACGTAGAAATCCCCGGTGCGGACGTTAAAGCCGACGGCACCGGCGACCCGGTTCTTCTTCTTGGTGTCCATCAGCAGATGGGTCACCATGATCCGGTTGTAGACTTCGCTGGCGGCCTTGCGGGCGGCCTCGGCGACGAGCGGCTTGTAGCTCTCGCCGTGGATCATGATCTGCCACTTGCCTTCGCGCTGATATCTGCCGGTCTCGGGATCCCGCATGATGGGGAGGCCCCACTCCTCGAACTTGTGCACGGTGGAGTCGACGTGGCGGGCGATGTCGTAGCCCAGATCCTCGCGCACCAGACCCATCAGGTCGTTGCGCGCGTAGCGCACGTGATCCTCGGGCTGGTTCTCGTCCCACTGCATGCCCATGTAGCAGTTGATGGCGTAGAGGCCCTGGGCGACGGCGCCGCTTCTCTCGATGTTGGCCTTCTCGACGCAGACGATCTTCAGGTCACGTCCCCAATATCTCGACTCATAGGTGGCCCCGCACCCGCCGAAGCCTCCACCGACGACGAGGATGTCCGAATCCACGAACACGGTTTTTCTGCGTGAAAACAGACCCATCAGACCACACCTTGCTTGAGTTGCTTGCGGGTTAGCGCGGGCAACGCGTCGACGTTGAGGGCGTCGGGCTCGTGGGCGAGCTCCTGGGCCTTGAACTCATCGGCTGCCGGCATATTGTAATCGGCCGGTCCCTTGATCGATCCCCACGGCGTGGTTCTGATCGGCGAGACGAAGTCCTTTTCGCGGCCGTCCCGGAACTTGATCTTCCAGGAGACCGTTCCCTTCTCCGGCTCCCGCAGGACGCGCACGGAGTGGCCCAGGGGCGCGAAGTCCGCATAGCCGCGGCAGTCGATCGCGTTTTGCGGGCACGCCTTGACGCAGGAATAGCACTCCCAACACATGTTGGGCTCGATGTTGTAGGCCCGGCGGTAGGTCTTATCGATGTGCATGA
>CAYVYD010000329.1:0-2906 GCA_964454415.1 uncultured Hyphomicrobiaceae bacterium
GGCCTGGATGGCGAGCAGCAGGCCGAGCAGGAAGCTCGCCCAGGCCGCGGCCTGGTCGTTGGCGCCCAACGCCAGTATCAGGCCCGAAAGCGCCAGGGTGAGGGCGACGAAGGCGGCGAGCACGATCCACATGCGCTGGACGATCAGCCACAGATAGGGGACGAACAGGGCGAGCCACGAGAAGCCCTCCTTGACGAAGACGACCTCGTCGGCGCGCCGCAGCGGATCGCGCGCCGGCTCGCTCGGTTCATGAACGGTGAAAGCGATCACGTCTGCGGTCCGCCCGTGCTGTGGTCGGTTGTCCTGGTCCGTATCGAGCCGCGGCCGCCGCCGCGCGGATCAGTCGCCGATCCGGCCCTTGGTCGAGGGGATGCGCCCCTTTTGGCGCGGATCGACGGCGAGTGCCTCGCGCAACGCCCGCGCCAGGCCCTTATAGCAAGATTCAACGATGTGGTGGTTGTTCTCGCCATAGAGCGTCTCGACGTGGAGCGTCAGCCCGGCGTTCTGGGCGAAGGCTTGGAACCACTCGCGGAACAGCTCGCTGTCCATCCCGCCGATCTTGGCGCGGCTGAAGGCTACGTTCCAGACCAGATGCGGTCTGCCCGAGACGTCGAGCGCCACCCTCGTCAACGCCTCGTCCATCGGGAGAAACACGCTGGCGAAGCGGGTGATGCCCTGCTTGTCGCCGAGCGCCTTGGCGAGCGCCTGGCCCAGCGCGATGCCGGTGTCCTCGGCGGTGTGGTGCTGGTCGACGTGGAGGTCGCCCTTGGCCTTCAGCTTGATGTCGATCAGCCCGTGGCGGCCCAACTGCTCGAGCATGTGGTCGAGAAAGCCGATGCCGGTGTCGATCTCGCACGCCCCGGTGCCGTCCACCGCGACGCTCGCGGTGATCTCGGTTTCCTTGGTCTTTCGCTTTACGGTCGCCTTGCGCATGGCCGCCTCGATGGCCTGGTCGGGAATGGAATGGCGCGGTTTAGCAGGTCTTCGGGGCCAAGACCACCGATAGGGTTAATCGTGGTTTCCGGCCCGCGAACGGGGCGTTCGCCGCCCCCGGGGGCGGCGCGGGCGGTCTGCGCCCTTGACTTGTCCGCCCCAGGCCCCGATATCGGCGGTGGACCAGAACCGCCCATGACACACTCATCCAATTCCCGCGCAGGCTGGCGCGGCACCACAATTCTCACCGTCCGCAAGGACGGCAAGGTGGTGATCGCCGGCGACGGCCAGGTCAGCGTCGGCGACACCATCATCAAGGCCAACGCGCGCAAGGTGCGCAGCCTCGGCAACGGCGGCGTGATCGCCGGTTTCGCCGGCGCCACCGCCGACGCGCTGACGCTGTTCGAGCGGCTCGAGACCAAGCTCGAGCGCTTTCCCGACCAGCTCAAGCGGGCTTGCGTCGAGCTTGCCAAGGACTGGCGCACCGACCGCTATCTGCGGCGGCTGGAGGCGATGATGATCGTCGCCGACGCCAAGGAGACGCTGGTGCTGACGGGGACGGGCGACGTGCTCGAGCCGGAAAACGATCTGATGGGAATCGGCTCCGGCGGCAACTACGCGCTGGCCGCCGCGCGCGCGCTCTACGATCAGAAGCTCGACGCCGAGGAGATCGCGAGAAGGGCCATGGCGATCGCCGCCGACATCTGCGTCTATACCAACGATCAGGTTGTCATCGAGTCCTTGAGTGCCGACTGATAGCTCATGACCAATTTTTCGCCCCGCGAGATCGTCTCCGAACTCGACCGCTACATCATCGGCCAGAAGGACGCCAAGCGCGCGGTGGCGATCGCGCTCAGGAACCGCTGGCGGCGTCAGCAGCTCGAAGGCGAGATGCGCGAGGAGGTGCTGCCCAAGAACATCCTGATGATCGGACCGACCGGCGTCGGCAAGACCGAGATCTCGCGCCGGCTGGCCAAGCTCGCCAACGCGCCCTTCATCAAGATCGAGGCGACCAAGTTCACCGAGGTCGGCTATGTCGGGCGCGACGTCGAGCAGATCGTGCGCGACCTGATCGAGGCGGCGATCTCGATGACGCGCCAGACCAAGCGCAAGGAGGTAGAGGCCAAGGCGCATCTGGGCGCCGAGGACCGGGTGCTCGACGCGCTGGTCGGCGCCAACGCGTCGGCGGGGACGCGCGACACCTTCCGCGCCAAGCTGCGCGCCGGCGAGCTCGACGACAAGGAGATCGAGATCCAGGTGGCCGACACCAGCTTCGGCATGCCGAGCTTCGACATTCCCGGCATGCCCGGCAGCCAGGTCGGCATGATCAATCTCAACGACATCATGGGCAAGGCGTTCGGCCAGCGCACCAAGCCGCGCAAGGTGAACGTCAAGGACAGCTACGAGATCCTGCTGGCGGAGGAGTCCGACAAGCTGATCGACGACGACCAGATCGTCCAGGAATCGATCGAGATCGCGCAGAACAACGGCATCGTGTTCCTCGACGAGATCGACAAGATCTGCGCCCGCACCGAGCGGATCGGCGCCGATGTGAGCCGCGAGGGCGTGCAGCGCGACCTGCTGCCGCTGATCGAGGGCACCACGGTCGGCACCAAATACGGACCCGTCAAGACCGACCACATTCTGTTCATCGCCTCCGGCGCCTTCCACGTCGCCAAGCCCGCCGACCTGCTGCCCGAGCTGCAGGGTCGGCTGCCCATCCGGGTGGAGCTGCGGGCGCTTACCAAGGACGACTTCAAGCGCATCCTGACCGAGCCCCAGGCGAGCCTGATCAAGCAATATGTGGCGCTGATGGCGACGGAGGGCCTCGAGCTCGAATTCACCGAGGACGCGATCGACGCCATCGCCGACATCGCCGTCGAGGTCAATTCCAACGTCGAGAACATCGGCGCGCGGCGGCTGATGACGGTGATGGAGCGGATCCTCGACGACATCAGCTTCGAGGCCTCCGA
>CAYVYD010000330.1:0-2905 GCA_964454415.1 uncultured Hyphomicrobiaceae bacterium
GGTTCAGGCGGGCTACCGCGGCCAAACGCTTTCGCGGTTCCAGAACAAGGCGGCGCCGCCTGCCGCCCCGGCGATCGACTGGCCGAAAATCGACAAGAAGTCGGCTGACACCAATCCCTTCGCCTACCTGAACTTCGTGCTTCAATTCGCGCCGCCGGCCGGCCCGGCGGCTGTGGAGGCGCCACTGCGGGCGCGTTTCGCCACGATCGGCGTCGAGGCCGGCAAGCCGTTTTCCACCGACACGCTCTCGGCCGATCAGAAGGCGGAGTTGGAGGCGGCGATGAAGGCCGGGATGGAGAAAATCGACAACCAGGTCCAAAATCTCGGCGAACAAGTCAACGGATGGCGCATCGCCACCAAAGGATTCGGCGACCGGCAATTGTATGACGGGAATTGGACCTTGCGCGCCGCCGTCGCGAAGGCCGGAATCTACGGCAACGACGCCGTCGAGGCGCTGTATCCGCTGCTCGCCACCGACAGCGAGGGCAACAAGCCCGATTGCAGCACCAACAATTACACGCTCACCTTCCCGGCCGGTCGGCTGCCGCCGGTCAACGCGTTCTGGTCGGTGACGATGTATGACGCCAAGACGCAGCTCCTGATCGAGAACCCGATCAACCGGTATCTGATCAATTCGCCGATGTTGCCGAACCTCGAGAAGAACGCGGACGGGTCGATAACGATCCACATCCAGAAGGATTCGCCCGGCAAGGACAAGGAATCGAACTGGCTGCCGGCGCCGAACGGCCCGATCTACATGGCGATGCGCCTCTACTGGCCGAAGGAAGAGGCGCTCAAGGGCACGTGGAAGCCGCCAGCCGTCGAGCGGGTCAAGTAACGCGGCGGCCGGCTATTTGAGCGCCTTGTCGATCTCTCGGACGATGGCGAGGGCTGCCTTGCGCGGCTCCTCGGCCAAGGTGATGGGCCGGCCTACCACCAGATAGTCGGCGCCGTTCTTGATCGCCTTGGCCGGCGTCGCCACCCGCTTCTGATCGCCCCGGGCGCCGCCGGCCGGGCGGATGCCGGGGGCGACGATCGCGAGCTTCGGCCCGACCGCCGAGCGGATCGCGCCCACCTCCTCCGGCGAGGCGACGACGCCGTCGAAGCCCGCCTGCTTGGCAAACTTGGCGCGCTGGGCGACCAGGTCCTCGGCGGGGATGGCGACCCCCTGCTGGGCGAGGTCGCCGCCGTCGACGCTGGTCAAGACGGTGACCGCCAACAGCTTGAGGCGGCTCTTGCCGCGGCCCGTGGCGGCGGCCTCTAGCGTCTGCCGGTCGTGGCCGTGGACTGTCAGGAACTTGGCGCCCATGCGCGCGATCGCCGCGGTGGCGCGCTCGACGGTGCGGGGGATGTCGAGAAGCTTGGCGTCGATGAAAACGTCCTTGCCCTCGCCGATCAGCTCGCGGGCCAGATCCGCGCCGCCCGAGAACAACAGCTCGAGGCCGATCTTGTAGCAGCCGACCGCGTCGCCGAGCTTGTCGATCATGGCGCGGGTCTCCTCGACGCTTTCGAGGTCGAGGGCGACGATCAGGCGCTGTGCTGCGGCGGGCTTGGTCATCGGCCGGCCCCGGCGCGCGCGGGCGAATGCGTTGCGGGAGAGCGGGTCACGCCTATTCGCCGATGCCTTCGAAGAACTCCTTGACGCGGGCGAAGAAGCCCGAGGAGTTGGGGTGGGTGGTCTCGGTGGCGGCGGCCTCGAACTCCTGGAGCAGCTCGCGCTGCCTGGCGTTGAGGCTCTTGGGCGTCTCCACCTCCACCTGGATGTAGAGGTCGCCCTTGGACTTGGAGTGCAGTACCGGCATGCCCTTGCCGCGCAGGCGGAACTGGCGGCCGGTCTCGGTGCCCTCGGGGATCTTCACCCGCGCGCGGGTGCCGTCGACGCTGGGAACCTCGATCTGGCCGCCGAGCGCGGCGGTGGTCATGGCGATCGGCACCCGGCAGAAGAGATCGGCGCCGTCGCGCTGGAAGAACTCGTGCGGCTGGATCGACAGGAAGATGTAGAGATCGCCCGGAGGGCCGGCGCGCAGCCCCGCCTCGCCCTCGCCGGCCAGCCGGATGCGGGTGCCGTCCTCGACGCCGGAGGGGATGTTGACCGAGAGCGTGCGCTCCCTGGTCACCCGGCCCGAACCACCGCATGCCGCGCACGCGTCCTCGATGATCTCGCCATAGCCCTGGCAGCCGGGGCAGGTGCGCTCGATGGTGAAGAAGCCCTGGCTGGCGCGCACCCGGCCCGAGCCCGCGCAGGTGCGGCAGGTGGTGGGCTTGGTCCCCGGCTTGGCGCCCGAGCCCGAGCAGGCCTCGCAGGTGACGCTCCCGGGGACGCGGATCTGCGCGGTCTTGCCCTCATAGGCCTCGGCGAGGGTGATCTCCATGTTGTAACGCAGATCGATGCCGCGCTCGTGGCCGGAGCGCGAGCGCTCGCGGCGCCCGCCCATGAACTCGCCGAACAAATCGTCGAACATCTCCGACATGGAGCTGGTGAAATCGGCGCCGAAGCCGTGGGCGCCCCCTCCCATGCCGCCGTCGAAGGCGGCGTGGCCGAAGCGGTCATAGGCGGCGCGCTTCTGCGGGTCCTTCAGCGCCTCGTAGGCCTCGTTGACCTCCTTGAAGCGGCGCTCGGCGTCGTCGTCGTTAGGATTGCGGTCGGGGTGGTACTGCTTGGCGAGCTTGCGGAACGCCCGCTTGACGTCGTCGTCGCCGGCGTCGCGGGAGACCCCCAAGATGTCGTAGTAGTCCTGTTTCGCCATTCCCACCCCAAGTCACGCACGCTCCGAGAAGGATTCCGCTCCGGCCGCCGGGGAGAGGCGCAACGCTCCCTCCCCCGAGCATCCTGCCCCGCGCTTGGGAACCGGGGGCGCCCGGCCATGGCGGCGGGGCTCCGCCCCGGCGCGGCGGACAGCTTCGA
>CAYVYD010000331.1:0-2869 GCA_964454415.1 uncultured Hyphomicrobiaceae bacterium
GCCGCGGCGATTTCCATCGCCATTCCGCCTGTTCGGGCGCAACGCCATCGCGCGCGGAATGGGCGCTATTTATGAGTCCTCAACCTAGGGCGCCGGAGCCCGCGGGCGCGGTAAGGGCCGAGCGTCTCGAGGACGTGGTCGCGGCGATCCGCGCCTGCCGCCACTGCGTCGAGCAATCCCAGGACAAGCCGCTTCCCCACGAGCCCAACCCGGTGCTGCGGGTGAGCCGGACGGCGCGGCTCTGCATCGCCGGCCAGGCGCCGGGCACCAGGGTGCACGCCTCAGGCGTGCCCTTCGCCGATCCCTCGGGCGTGCGCCTGCGCGACTGGCTCGGCGTTTCGGAAGAGGAATTCTACGACCAGTCGAGGATCGCCATCGTGCCGATGGGCTTCTGCTTCCCCGGCCTCGACGACAAGGGCGGCGATCTGCCGCCGCGGCGCGAATGCACGCGTCTGTGGCACGACCGGCTGTTCGCGCGACTGCCGCAGATCGAGCTGTTCGTGCTGGTCGGCCAATACGCGCATCGCTGGCATCTGGGGAAGCGGGCCGAAGCGCGCGTCAGCGACACGGTGGCCAAGTGGAGGCGCCATGCCTTCGGCACCGGGGAAGCGGCGCCCGCCATCCCCCTGCCGCATCCCTCCTGGCGCAACAACGCCTGGCTCAAGAAGAATCCGTGGTTCGAGCGCGACGTGCTCCCCCATCTGCGCGCCGAGGTCCGCCGGCTGCTCGGCTGAGCGGCCGGGGCCAGGCGGAAGCCCAATTCCGGCAATTCGGCTTGGTGCGTGGACCGATGTGTGTTAGAAAATAAATCTAATCATGAAGCGAAATAATCCGATTTGTAAAAAATCGAACGGAAAATATGAGCGAAACAGGAAAGAGAGTTTCCAAAGAGCGGTTCCGCTTCGACCGGGTGGACCGCAAGATCCTCGCCATCCTGCAGCGCGATTGCACCATGCCCGTGGCGGAGATCGGCCGCGAGGTGGGGCTCTCGACGACGCCCTGCTGGCGGCGCATTCAAAAGCTCGAGGAGAGCGGCGTGGTGACCCGCCGGGTCGCCCTGCTCGACGCCAAGAAGGTCAATGCGGGCGTCACCGTGTTCGTCACCATCACCACCAGCCAGCACACCCAGAGCTGGCTCGACCGCTTCCACGCGACCATCCAGGAGTTTCCCGAGGTGGTGGAGTTCTACCGCATGAGCGGGCAGGTGGATTATCTGCTGCGGATCGTCGTCCCCGACATCGAGAGCTACGACGCCTTCTACAAGAAGCTGATCTCCCGGATCGAGCTCAACGACGTCAGCTCGAGCTTCGCCATGGAGCAGATCAAGTTCACAACCGAGCTCCCGCTCGACTATTGCGCCATGGACGGGGATCAGGCGGCCTGACCGACCGGGCGGACGATCAGGCGATCGGCGCCTCGGGGAAGGCGAGCTGCTCGCGGGCGCGCCACTCGTCGGTCACGTAATTGATGATGATCGACTTGCGGACGCCCTCGATGGGCCGCGGCTCGAAGCCGTGGAAGGTGATGCTCGAAGGGATGAAGACCATCGCCGCGTTGGAGGCGAAGGGCGAGCGGCCGACGTGGTTCTTGTCGGCATCGTAAATGTCGGTGCCGAGATTGGCGTGGCTCTCCTCCTTCGACATGTAGAGCAGCATGGTGAACAGCTTGACGCCGAGATCGGAGTGCGGCTCGAGCCAAAAGCCGTCGGTGTCCTGGGCGTATTCGATGCGCAGATACGATCCCTCGATGTCGGTGTCGAACTCCTTGGCGATGCGGCCGGTGACGCGCTCGTCCTGGAAGGCGCGGGCGAAGGCGTCGACGACCGGATAACGGGCGCGGTTCTCGGCGTCGAAATAGGTGCGCGTCGCGTTGTGAAGCTCGCGCTTGCCGGAGACGCCCTCGAGATCGGGCGCGGCGAAGGGCAGGCCCAGGATCTCGTCGATGGCCCGCGGCGGCAGGCAGGCTTCGAGGTTCCAGTGGTCATAGGGCGCGGCCTTATGGGTGCCGGCGTCGATGCTGGCGAGGAAGGACTGGACGATCGAATCGCTTGAGACTGACATGGTCGTGCCCTTTGGTGTTGGATGCCGTAGCTGGCCGTGCGGCGGTAGCATGATCCCGCGCCTGGGGCCGCGGTTGGCGGCAGTTGCTCCCGGACGGATCGATCTTAACGGCCGGCGGTGGCGGCACCAAGCTACGAAATCAAATTCTGCAAAGGCGCCATGGAACGCTGCCGCGGCGCTCCCTTAGCATCAGCGGCCCCGCAGGGCAATTCTCCCGATCACTGGCCGGCCCCCAGCGGGGCGGCTATCTCAACCGAAGGTCACCCAGCGAACGTGATCCTCTTCGATGTCGGGCGCGGCGTCGTCCTCGCCGCCGGGCGCCGCGCCGGGTGAAGCCAGCATCGTGGTTTCGCTCCGCAGGCACGAGGCCAGGAGCTCGAGCAGCGAGGCGTGGAGCGCCCGCTCGGCGTCGAATTGCGGCGGATTTTTCGCAAGAAACTCAAGAAGTTCACGATAGTCCGGCATTGGGTTTCCCCCGTAGCTGATGCCCCAGCCACCGGATCGCCGCTCAATGCCAGGGGCGTGTGTCCAAACTTGGGCCGACGGGAGGAGATAGAGGGGCAATTGCGCGAGGGGCCGTCATCGCCCGCGCCGGCCGCCCAGGGGATAGCGGGCGATCAGCCGGAAGCGCCGTCCCTCGCCCGGATCGCCGAACAGACAGAGCGAGTCGAGGGCGACCGGCTCGGCGTTGAGCGCCTCGACCTCGACCTCGAGCGCGGCCGCGAAGCGCGCGCGGGCCGCATCGCTCAGCCGACCGGTCAGCGTGAGGTGGAAGCGGAAGAGGTGGAGCACGTGGGCGTAGCCCCATT
>CAYVYD010000332.1:0-2848 GCA_964454415.1 uncultured Hyphomicrobiaceae bacterium
TCGAGATAGGCCGCGATCAGCATCTGATTGGTGGCGTTGTCCTCGACCACCAGAACGTGCCCCTTGAGGGCGTTGACCGGGCGCTCCTGGCCGGCGTCGTCGCCGCCCGCGAGCGCCTCCGGCCCCGTCTCCCTGAGCGGCACCCAGAAGGTGAAGGTGCTTCCCTCGCCCGGGCTGCTGCGGCATTCCAGCCGGCCGCCCATGATCTGGGCCAGGCGCCGGGCGATCGAAAGGCCGAGCCCGGTGCCGCCATATTTCGGCGCGATCGAGCGGTCGGCCTGGGTATAGGGCTCGAACAGCCGGGCGCGCTGCTCCACGGTGAGGCCGATGCCGGTGTCGGTGACGTCGATGCGGATCAGCAGGCCCGGCGCCTCGCGCACCCGGGAGACCGCGATCCGCACGCTTCCCGTCTCGGTGAATTTGACCGCGTTGTCGCAGAGATTCGAGAGCAGTTGGCGCATCCGCAACTGATCGCCGATCACCGCCTCCGGGCAGTCGGAGGAGATGTCGAGCGCGAATTTCAGGCCCTTTTCCTCCGCCCGGACCCGCAGCGCCTCGCCAACGCTCGCCATCAGCTTGCGGAAATCGAAGGCCTCGGCCTGAAGCTCGAGACGGCCGGCCTCGAGCTTGGAGAAGTCGAGAAAGTCGTTGAGAACCGCGAGCAGGCCTCGCCCCGACTGCTGCAGCGTCTTGGCGTAGAGGCGCTGGGTTTCGTCGAGATCTGTGGCGAGCAGCAACTCGGCCATCGAGATGATCGCGCCCATCGGCGTGCGCACCTCGTGGCTCGCGGTGGCGAGCAGATCGGATTTTGCCGCGGCCGCGGCCTCGGCGGCCTGGCGCGCGTGCCGCTCCGAGGCGAGCGCCTCCTTGAGCGCTTCGATCTGCAGCAGCAGCTCGTCGCGTTTGTCGGAATCCTGGGTCATCGCGCGCCACCGTTGTTGTCGACGGCTGTTGTCGACGGCGAAGTATCGCCGCCCTCCCTTAACGTTCGCCTAAGGGACGCGGCGGAAACCGCCTTCGCGCTCAATCGGCGAGGCCGACCATCGCCGCGACCTCGCGCGCGCTCAGGCCCGCCTGGCGCAGGCTTTTCAGGCTCTTGTCGCGATGCCGCTTGGAGAGCTTGCGGCCGCTCTCGTCGGTGATCAGGCGGTGGTGATGGTAGAGCGGCGCCGGCAGATCGAGCAGAATCTGGAGCAGCCGGTGAATGTCGGTGGCGGCGTGCAGGTCCTCGCCGCGCACCACGTGGGTGACGCCTTGGGCCGCGTCGTCGACGACCACCGCGAGGTGATAGCTTGCCGGCACCTCCTTGCGGGCGATCACCGCATCGCCCCAGCGGGCCGGATCGGCCCTCTCCCGGCGGCGTCCGCCCTCGCCCGGCTCGAACGCCTCGTAGGCGATCTCGCCGCCCGCCTTCTCAAGCGCGAGGGCGACCGCCCGCTCCATGTGGAGACGCAGCGCGAAGGACTTGTCCTGCGCCTTGAGCCGCGCCGCCTCGCCGGCGTCGAGTTCCCGGTGGAGCCCGGGATAAAGGGGTGTGCCGTCGGGATCGAGCGCCCCGCCGGTCTCGCCGCTGGCCGCGATTGCCGCCGCGATCTGCTTGCGGCTGGCGAAGCAGGGATAGAGCAGCCCCAGCGCCTCGAGCCTGGCGAGGGCCAAGCGGTAGGCGTCGAAATGCTCCGACTGCCGCCGCACCGGCCGCTCCCATTCGAGACCGAGCCAGGCGAGGTCGTCCAGCATCTGGGCCTCGTATTCGGGCCGGCAGCGGCCGATGTCGATGTCCTCGATGCGCAGCAGCAGGCGGGCACCCATGGCGCGTGCGCTGCGCTGGGCGAGCAGCGCCGAAAAAGCGTGGCCCAGATGCAGTTCGCCGTTGGGACTAGGCGCGAATCGGATGACAGCTTGCTCGCCCATGGGGCTATAGTCGGGAGGCCCGATCAAACGTCAACCGGACCCCTCCAGTGACCCATCGCATCATCGAATCCGAGGACGACATCGCCGAGGGGCTCGCCGAGCTCACCGCCGGTTGCCGGTACATGGCGAGCGCCTACGAGCTGGCGGGCGCTCCGCCGCTGCGCCGCCGCGCCAACGCCTTCGCCGGGCTCGCCCGCACCATCGTCGGCCAGCAGCTCTCCGTCGCCAGCGCCAACGCCATATGGCGGCGGCTCGAGGCGCTGGTCAGCCCCTTCGAGGCCGCCCGCTTGGCGGATCAGGCGGACGAGGCCCTGAGGGGGGCCGGGCTTTCCGCCGGCAAGCTGGCGACGCTGCGCGGCATCGCCGATGCGATCGCCTCGGGCGGGCTCGATCTCGACCGGCTCGCCGCCTGCCCCGATGGCGAGGTGCGCGAGGCGCTGGTGGCGCTCAAGGGCGTCGGGCCCTGGACGGCCGACATCTACGTGATGTTCTGCCTGGGCCGCGCCGACGCCTGGGCGCCGGGCGATTTGGCGCTGCAGAACGCGGTCCAGGACCTGATGGGCCTGGACGGGCGCCCCGGCGAGGGCGAACTCGTCCGCATCGCCGAGCGCTGGCGCCCCTGGCGCGCGGTCGCGGCGCGGCTGCTGTGGGCCTACTACCGCGAGCGCCGCGACACCGCCTCCGGCATCCCGGTCTAAAGCGGGTGCCCGCCGCGATGCGGACGCAACATATCGGTTGTGGAAGAGTGCGGCCCACATAATGTGGCATGCTTCACAGACGTGACACGCATCTGTAGTATGGCAGCGCGCGGCGGGAGGTGAAACGCTGCGGCCGGTCGCGCGGCGTAAGGATTGGTGAGAACGGTTCAGCCGTCGGGATGCAAATCGTGAGTGCAATGGCCGCATCGCCGGATGCCTATCCGGCTCTGGTGTTGAAC
>CAYVYD010000333.1:0-2847 GCA_964454415.1 uncultured Hyphomicrobiaceae bacterium
GAGATCGAGCGCGCCCGCGGCGAGGCTCCAGCGCGTGGTCTTCGGGGCCGCGTCGAAGGCGGGCTCGAGGACCGGGGTGGGCGCCTCCGGGGGGATCGCGGGGCGGTCGCGCAAATGATGTGCGTTCTGGGCGGTGAGATCGGCGAGGAAGGGACCGATGGCGGAGGAGGGCGCCTGGGCCAAGGCCGCGGCGGCGGGCCAGGTGAGCGCGGCGGCGAGCGCAAGCGCCGCGCCCAGAAGCACTCGGGCGGATGTGGGACGCATCGATCCAGTCTCCGGTTGTCTCTGCCTATCGCCAGCTAGGCTAATCGGTTCGGGGAGCGGGCTCCAGCAGGCCTTGGCGGCGCTCACGGTCCCAGCGCCTCGGTGACGAAGCCGTTCCCCCGGTCATAGCGCCGGCGCGGCGCGCGCGCAGCCGCGATCTCGCCCCCCAAGCGCGGTAGATTCATGGTAGGGAGCAAACCATGCAAACGGTCACCTTGCCGACGGGGGAGGCGGTGCCGGCGCTCGGCGCCGGCACCTGGCGCATGGGCGAGCGGGCGCGGACGCGGAAGCAAGAGGTCGCGGCGCTCGAGCGCGCGCTCGACCTCGGCATCGGCCTGATCGACACGGCGGAGATGTATGGCTCCGGCGGAGCCGAGGAGATCGTCGGCCAAGCGGTGGCCGGCCGGCGGGATCAGGTCTTCATCGTCTCCAAGGTCTATCCCCACAACGCCTCGCGCGCCGGAACGGGCGCGGCCTGCGAGCGCACGCTGAAGCGGCTCGGAACCGACCGGGTCGACCTCTATCTGCTGCATTGGCGGGGCAGGATCGCGCTCGAGGAGACGGTGGAGGCGTTCGAGCGGCTCAAGGGTGAGGGCAAGCTCCGCCATTGGGGGGTGAGCAATTTCGACGCGGGCGACATGGCCGAGCTGCTGGCGCTCGGGGCGGGGCCGGCCTGCGCCGCCGATCAGGTGCTCTATCATTTGGCCGAGCGCGGCATCGAGTGGGAGCTGCTTCCCTTCTGCCGGGCGCGCGGCATCCCCGTCATGGCCTACACGCCGCTGGGCGCCGGCGCCATTTTGGGCGATCGGACGCTCGCGGCGGTGGCGCAAAAGCACGCCACCAGCGCGGCCGCGGTGGCGCTCGCCTGGCTGCTCAGGGGCGAAGGCGTGATCGCGATTCCCAAGGCGGCCCAGCTCGCCCATGTGGAGGAGATCGCCGGGACGCCGCGCCTCAGGCTCGACGGGGACGATCTCGCGGCGCTGGATCAGGCCTTCCCGCCGCCCGCGGGGGGCGGGCCATTGGCGATCGCCTGAGTCAAGGCGACGAACTGGGGCATTCATGAGTCTGGATCGCGCCCTACAATGACGGGACCGGTTTTGAATTAGAATAGTTACAAAAAATAATTCCTTTAATTATTATAAGAATAATTCTAATTCTTTGTATCTTGCAATCGCGCTCACAAATATACATTATTTTTTTAATGTATTGTTGCGTTGTTGCAACGTTCGATTTAAAAAATTGCTTCTCCGGTCGTCGTATATATTGATTTGACCGCGGGATTGGCGACTCTCCCTCCCAATTTGGTTCCATGCGTTCCAAGGGCAAGGAGAGTTGTGATGACGAATTGGGGGTGCAAATGGAGGGCCGCGGGGTTCGCCGCCTCGCTGGCCGGGCTTGCGGCCGCGACGGCAGGCCCACTGGCGGCGGCCGAGGAGAAAACGCCATCAATCGAGGAGATGTGGCAAATCATCAAGTCGCAACAGCAGGAAATCGACCGTTTGAAAAAGGCAAACCCCTCATCTTCCGATGGTGCAGCCGGCGATGCCGCGGCCGGCGCCGATGCCGCGGCCGGCGCCGATGCCGATACGGATATGGTCGACGGCGACGTTCCGATCGACACCCATGGCGGCGCGGGCTGGTGGGAGCGCACCTCGATCGGGGGATATGGCGAAATGCACTACAACGCCGGTGGAACGGACGAAATCGACTTCCACCGATACGTGCTCTATGTCGGCCATGAGTTCAGCGACCGGATTCGGCTGTTCAGCGAGCTCGAGCTCGAGCACTCCCTCGCCGGCGATGGCGAACCGGGGGAGGTCGAGCTGGAACAGGCCTGGATCGAGATCGATCTCTTTCAATCCGGCCGATGCGGCGTCAACGCGGATATCGACGGCGTCGACCCCGATGCGCCGGTGATGGGCGTCTTCGCAACGCCGCCCGGTTGTCCCGATATCGGCACCCACAGCCTGCGCGCGGGCCTCATGCTGATCCCGGTCGGCATCCTCAACGAGACCCATGAGCCGCCGACCTTTTACGGCGTCGAGCGCAACAGCGTCGAGACCAACATCATCCCGACCACGTGGTGGGAAGGGGGCGCGGGCTTGCACGGTTTCATCGGCAATACCGGCTTCAGCTACGACGCCCTGTTCCACAGCGGCCTGTCGACTCCGACCACCGGGTCCAACGCCTTCCGCATCCGCAACGGGCGCCAGAAGGTGGCCGAGGCGACCGCCAAGGATCCGGCGATCACCGGACGCCTCAAATATACTGGCATCCCCGGCGTCGAGCTCGCCGCCACGGTGCATCACCAATTTGATATCGCCCAGCGACCGCAGGGCGTGATCGGCGTCGCCAATCCGGTGGAGGCGACCCTCTACGAGGCCCATACCGACATCAAGCGGGAAGTGTTTCAGAACGTCACATTCGGTTTGCGCGCCCTCTATGCCCGTTGGGAGCTGAGCGGTGGCGATCCCGGTATCAATCCGACGCTCTTGGGGCGGGACCTGCAGGATGGCTGGTATGTCGAACCGTCGCTGCGCTTCGTGATCGGCGAGCATTGGGGGGACATCGGATTCTTTTTCC
>CAYVYD010000334.1:0-2843 GCA_964454415.1 uncultured Hyphomicrobiaceae bacterium
CGTTTGTCTGTTGGCGCCGCCCCATGCGGCGCGTCTCTTTCGTCTTGCGTTTGAACTCTTTCAAATCTGGAGGAAGGCGGGACCCGCCGCGACGTATGCGCCGCTTCACGCCTACTCGCCGGCAATCGCCCTAACGGCGGATTCCCAGACGCTTGATCAGGTCCTTGTAGCGGTCCTCGTTCGTGGCCTTGACGTAGTCAAGCAGGCGCCGGCGCTGGCTCACCATTTTGAGCAGGCCGCGGCGCGAATGGTTGTCCTTTGCGTGGGTTTTGAAGTGTTCGGTCAGATTGGTGATGCGTTCGGTCAGGATCGCGACCTGGACTTCCGGCGATCCGGTGTCGCCTTTCTTGGTGGCGTATTCCTTGACGAGCTCCAGCTTGCGCTCGGGCGTAATCGACATCGGGTTCTCCTGGTCGAATTGGATTAATTGAGATTGAAAACGCGGGTCGGCCGCAACGTGCCCTTCTCGACCTCGCCGAGGGCCACAAGCAAACCTTTTGACGTGGCGTAGACGGGACCGCTAAGGACCAGCGCATCGCGTCCCCTCACGAGCACGCTCTGCCCCTGTTTCAATCTTGCCGCTTCAGTCCCGCTTACGGCCAGCGCCGGGATGTCGTCCAGCGCGGTTTCCACGGGCTTGAGAACGCTCATGAGCCCCTCGCGGCCTGCGGCACTATGGCGTAACTCCTCCAGTTTATCTAGCGAAATCGTGCCGTTGATGTCGAAGGGTCCCACCCGGGTGCGGCTGAGCGCGCTGATGTGGCCGAAACAACCGAGCGCGCGGCCGAGATCCCGCGCGATCGCCCGCACATAGGTCCCCTTGGCGCAATCGGCCTCGAACACCGCGTGGTCGCGGTCGGGACGGGCGGTCATCTCGAGCCGGTCGATGCGGGCCGGGCGCGCCGCGAGCGCGAAATCCTCGCCCTCCCGCGCCAGATCGTAGGCCCGTTCGCCCGCGACCTTGACCGCCGAATAGGTCGGCGGAACCTGCATGATGTCGCCACTGAAGGCCGCCAAATGGGCCTCTATCTCCTCATCAGCCGGGCGCTCGTCGCTGGTTCTCACCGTCTTTCCCTCGCCGTCGTCGGTGTCGGTTTCGCACCCCCAGGCGACGGTGAAGCGGTAGCTCTTCGTGCTCTCCATCACGTTGGGAACGGTCTTGGTCGCCTCGCCGAGCGCCACCGGGAGGACGCCAGTGGCCATCGGATCGAGGGTACCGGCGTGGCCCGCCTTGGCCGCGTCGAACAGGGCCTTCACCCGCGAGACCACCTGGGTGGAGGTCATGCCGCTGGCCTTGTCGATATTGAGCCAGCCATTGACCGGCTGGCCCCTGCTCCGCCTCGCCATCAGCTCTGGCCCGGTTCGAGGTCCTGCGACACCTTGGGCGAGCGCAGCAATTCGTCGATGCGCTCCACCTCCTCGAAGGTCTCGTCGAGCTTGAAGGTGAGCGAGGGCATGAATTTGAGCGAGACGCGCCGGGCCAGCTCGCCGCGCAGGAACTTCTTGTGGCGCTCAAGCGCCGCGACCGCGCCGCGCGCGCCGCTGCCGCCCCCCAACGGCATCACGAAGGCCGTCGCCTGCCGCAGATCCGGGCTCACCCCCACCTCGGAGACCGTCAGCGTCATTCCAGCCAGATCGGGATCGTCGATGCTGGTGCGCAGGAAGACCTCGGCGAGCGCCTTGCGCAGCATCTCGCTCACGCGCAGTTGCCGCTGTCCGGGTGGCTTGTGGGATCGGCTTCGCACCATGGCGATGGTCATTGGCTGGCGTGCGCTGGTGGCGCGCCGCTTCGGTGGGAATGGCCGGAAGCGAGCGCTAGAGCGTGCGCTCGATTTCCTCGATCTGGAAGCACTCGATGACGTCGCCGGCGCGCATGTCCTGATAGTTCTCAAACGCCATGCCGCATTCCTGGCCGGCCTGCACCGCACTCACCTCGTCCTTGAAGCGCTTGAGGGTGGAGAGCTTGCCCTCGTGCATCACCACGTCGTCGCGGATCAGCCGCACATTGGCGCCGCGCTCGACCTTGCCTTCGGTAACCCGGCAGCCGGCGACCTTGCCGATCTTCGAGATGTTGAAAATCTCCAGGATCTCCGCATTGCCGAGGAAGGTCTCCCGCTGTTCCGGCGCCAACAGGCCCGACATCGCCGCCTTGACGTCGTCCACCAGGTCGTAAATCACCGCGTAGTAGCGGATCTCGACGCCGTCGCGGTCGGCCGCCGCCTTGGCCTGCTTATTGGCGCGCACGTTGAAGCCGACGATCGCCGCGCCCGATGCGGCCGCCAGGGCGACGTCGGACTCGGTGATGCCGCCGACGCCCGCGTGGACGATGCGCGCCTCCACCTCATCGGTGCCGAGCTTCTGCAGGGCGGCGACGATCGCCTCGACCGAGCCCTGCACGTCGCCCTTGACGAGAAGCTGGAATTCCTGCTGGCCGGCTTCCTTGAGCTGGCTCATCATCTGCTCGAGCGAGCCGCGGCTGCCGGCGCCCGCGGCATGCACCTGACGGCGCTTGCGCACGCGGTATTCGGTGATCTCCCGCGCCCGGGCCTCGTTTTCGACCACGGCGAGCTGGTCGCCCGCCTCCGGCGCGCTGCTGAAACCCAAAACCTCGGCGGGGACGGCGGGTCCGGCTTCCTCCACCTGCTCGCCGCGGTCGTTGATCAGCGCGCGCACCTTGCCCCAGGCCGCACCCGCGACGACGATATCGCCGACCTTCAGCGTGCCGCGCTGCACCAGCACGGTGCCGACGGGGCCGCGGCCCTGCTCGAGCTTGGCCTCGATCACGACGCCCTCGGCCGGGCGGTTCGGATTGGCCTTGAGCTCCAGCACTTCCGATTGCAGCA
>CAYVYD010000335.1:0-2838 GCA_964454415.1 uncultured Hyphomicrobiaceae bacterium
CGGTTGCCTGGCGCACCCGCCCGCCCACCATCAGACAAGCGGAGACCCCCGCCATGCAGGACGCCAGCGCCCGCAATTCGCGCCGTCCCGCGCTCGACGACACCGGCTCGCCGATAACGAGCACACCGGCGCGCTCGCCCACTTGGCGCAGCGCGAGGTCGAGCTGATCGCGCACGACGCTGAACTGGGTCTTGACGTCGAGCGTTCGCGCCAGGGCCTCGATCTCTCGCCGCACCGCGCTCGAGGCCGCGCGCATCTCCCGCTCGATCGCTTCCGCCGTGAGCGGCCGCAACCGCCGCCCGCTCATGGTGATCTCGCGCGCGAACGGCAGCGCGGCGAGCGACAGCAGCTCGTCGTCCTCTATGAAAATGCTCTCGAAATCGCTTTGCAGCGCCGCCGCCACGCGCAGCGCCGCTTGGAGCACGACCGGACTGGTTCCGGCGGCGCGCAATTGAAGGACGACGGGGCGCGGGGACGACGTCTTGTCCTTGGCCATCAGGATCCGGTCTCCTCCGACCAGCGGCCGTCGGGAATGGCGAATTTACGCCGGTTCTCGGCGAACTCGATGAGCTTCTCCTCGACCCGGGCGTTGACGCTGCCGGCGGGAAACGCGCCGTCGGGGCCGCGCTCGCCGGCGGCGACGCCGGTCAGGATCTCGATCCCCTGCACGATCGTCTCCACCGCATAGATCGTGAAGTCGCCGCGCTTCACGGCCTCGATCACGTCGTCCCTCAGCATCAGATGTTCGATGTTCGACTGGGGAATGATCACCCCTTGTTCGCCGGTCAGCCCGCGGGCCTTGCAGACGTCGAAGAAGCCCTCGATCTTTTCGTTGACGCCGCCGATCGCTTGCACGTCGCCGAACTGATTGACCGAGCCGGTGACCGCGATCGACTGCTTGATCGGCACCTCGGCGAGCGCGCTCAGCAGCGCGTATAGCTCGGCCGAGGAGGCGCTGTCGCCTTCCACCCCGCCATAGGACTGCTCGAAGACCAGGCTTGCCGAGAGCGCCATCGGCACCTCGAGCGCGTAGGTGCCCTCGAGGAAGCCGCGCAGGATCATGACCCCCTTGGAGTGAAGCGGCCCGCCGAGCTCGGCCTCGCGTTCGATGTCGATCACCCGCCCGGCTCCCACCCGGACCCGCGCGGTGATCCGGTTCGGCTGGCCGAAGGAGAAGTTGCCGAGCGAGGCGACGCTCAAGCCGTTGATCTGGCCGATATGCGCGCCCTCGGTGTCGACCAGGAGGATGCCGCGGCGGATGGTCTCCTGCGCCTTCTCCCGCAGCCGGTCAGCGCGGTGGATCTGCTCGGCGATGGCGCGGGTGACGTCCTCGGCGCCGATCAAGTCGCGTCCCGCCTCGCCCGCCCAGAAATTGGCCTCGCGCAAGATGTCGGCCAGCGCCTCGATGCGGAGCGTGAGCTTTTCGGCATCCTGGGCGATGCGCGAACTCTTCTCGATGAGCCGCGCGACGCCCGCGGCGTCCACCGGCCTCAGCCCGTGGCGGTCGACCACCGAGGCGATCAGCCGGGCGTAGGTCTCCGCCGCGTCGTCGCCGCGGTCCATGGTGTCATCGAAATCGGCCTGGACCTTGAAGAGCTGGTTGAATTCGGGATCGGCGGCGGCGAGCAGATAATAGAGAATCGGCTCACCGAATAGCACCACCTTGACGTCGAGCGGGATGCGCTCGGGCTGAAGCGTGATCGTGGTCACCAGATTGTACTGATCGGTCGGCGATTCGATGTTGATCTCGCCCGACTTCAACGCCCGCTTGAGCGCGTCCCAGGCAAACGGCGCGCCCAGCATCTTGCGCGCGTCGAGCAGCAGATAGCCGCCATTGGCGCGGTGCAGCACGCCCGGCTTGATCAGCAGGAAGTCGGTGATGAGCGCGCCCATTTGCGGGATGTGCTCGATCCGCCCGATCAGATTGCCGAGCGTGGGATTGTCCTCCTCGACCACCGGCGCACCCGTCGCCTCGTCGCCCTCGCGATCTCCGGCGCCCACCAGGATGTTCACCATGTAGCGCCGGTAGCGCACGTCGCGGGAGCTGTCGATCGCCTGGGAGACGATCTGCTGGCTCTCGTTTCCGTCGGCGACGAACAGGCCCACATTGCGGATCAAATCCTGTTCGGCCGCATCGAAATAGCCGCCGACCTCCTCGAGGTCGGCGAATTCCTTGCGGACCTCGCTCAAGGCCTGGTGCACGGCCCCTTCGGCCAATTCCTCGTTCAGCTCTCTGATCGCGTCGCGCGCCTCCTTTTGCCGGCGCGGGATCTGCTGCAGCGTCGCCTGAAGGTCCTTCTGCAAATCCTCGATCTTCTTTTCGATCGCGTCACGCTCCTCCTCCGGGAGTTGGTGGAACTCCTCGGGCTTGAGCACCTTGCCCTCGCGCGCCGGGGCCATGGCGAAGCCAGCCGGCGTGCGCAGCACCGCGATGTCCTCGGCCTCGGCCTTCTTGTCGAGCGCTTCGAAGGCCTCCTCCTGGCTCGAGCGGAACTGCTCGTCCACGGCGCGCCGGCGGGTCTGGTACTCCTCGCTCTCGAACATGCCCGGGATCGCCTGACGTAATTCGTCGATCACGCCGATCATCGCCTGCGACAGGCGCTTGGCGCGGCCCCTGGGAAGCGCGATCGCGTTGGGTTTGTGGGCGGTGTCGAAATTATGCACGTAAACCCAGTCGCAGGGCGCCGCCTCCTCCGCCGCCTTGGCTTCCAGCAGGGCGCGCACGGCTGTCGACTTGCCCGAACCTGTGGGGCCGAGCACGAACAGGTTGAATTCCGGCTCGTCGATGCTGGTGCCGAAGCGGATGGCGTTTAGCGCCCGTGCCTGGCCGATGATCGT
>CAYVYD010000336.1:0-2827 GCA_964454415.1 uncultured Hyphomicrobiaceae bacterium
GATCATGCCTAGTCTCGTGGGCTCGGAGATGTGTATAAGAGACAGCGTCGCGCGTCACACTTGCGGGGCGGGGCTCGCGCTGGACCGGGCGCGGGAGCTGTCCCTTGCGCAAATCGCACTGACAACTGGCCTCGATGCTGACGCGCTGGAGAGGTTCTACCGTCTTTTCGCCAAAACCTCGCGCACCTTCACCATCTATTCGCAGGGCGTAAACCAGTCCATTTGCGGCACCGACAAGGTCAACGCCATCATCAACTGTCATCTGCTCACCGGGCGGATAGGCAAACCCGGAGCCGGCCCCTTTTCGGTCACGGGTCAGCCCAACGCCATGGGCGGACGCGAGGTCGGGGGCTTCGCCAACATGCTCGCCGCCCGCGCGGAAATCGACAACCCTGATCACCGTGCTCTCGTGCAGTCCTTCTGGAAGAGCCCGGTGATCGCGGACCGGCCGGGCCTCAAAGCCATCGACCTGTTCCGCGCCGTCCGCAGGGGTCAAATCAAGGCCCTCTGGATCATGGCGACCAATCCGGCCGACAGCCTGCCCGAAGCCGATGAGATCGTGGCAGCGCTACGCGACTGCCCGTTTGTCGTCGTCTCCGACATCGTCCGCGACACCGACACAGCGGCCCATGCCGAGGTTCTGCTGCCGGCGGCGTCATGGGGAGAAAAGGACGGAACCGTCTCCAACTCGGAGCGGCGCATTTCGCGTCAGCGGCGCTTTCTCGATGTGCCGGACCAGGCGCGTCCCGACTGGTGGATCATCTGCCAGGTGGCAAATCGGATGGGCTTCGACGGCTTCGACTATGCTGGGGCCGATCAGATCTTCGACGAATTTTGCCGCCTGACTGCCGGACTCGAGGAGCAAGCAAAAGACCTCGATTTGTCTGGCCTCGCCGGGCTAGGCCCCGATGCCTATGAGGCGATGGCGCCGGTGCAATGGCCTGTGAAACGGGGCGGCAAGAGCGGCGGCCAAACGCCCAGCCGGTTTTTTCCCCAGGGCGGGTTTTTCACGCAAGACGGGCGGGCGCGATTTGTCGCCGTGTCGCATCGCGCGCCGGCGTCTCGGATCAACCACGACTATCCGCTGGTTCTCAACACTGGGCGCATCCGCGATCAATGGCACACAATGACTCGTTCCGGGCGCGCGCCACGTCTGTTGTCTCATCAGGCCGAACCCTTCATCGAGATTCATCCAGAAGATGCAACCCGGTGTGGTGTCGCACCCGCCTCCATAGCGCGTGTATCGAGCCAAAGAGGAGAGGTCGCCCTGCGTGTCCTGGTGACGACGAGGGTCCAGCCCGGACAAATATTTGCGCCGATTCACTGGACCGGTCAGTTCGCCTCATGCGCGCGCATCGACACGCTCGTCGCGCCTCACGCGGATCCCGTTTCAGGCCAGCCGGAGTCGAAATTCACGCCGGTGCGCGTCGCGCCCTTCGCCGCCGCCTGGTATGGCTATGCGGTGATGCGCGCCCGGCCCCGGCTCAACGGCGACCTTTACTGGGCGGCGGCGCCGGTGACCGGCGGGTGGCAGGTGGAACTTGCAGGTCACGCGCCGCCGGACGACTGGGTGGCCTTCGCCAGCGAATTGGCTGGCCGCCATGTGATGACCAGGGATTGCTTGGCTTTTCACGACAAATCCGTTGGACTCTACCGGATCGCTGTCTTCGAATCCGACCGGCTGATGTTGGCGTTGTTCGTGTCGCGCCAACCAGTCGGAGTTTCGCGAACCTGGACCATTGAACAACTCACGGCGGCCTTCGCGCGTCCGACACGGCTGCAGCTCCTCGCCGGGCGGGGCAGTGCCGCAAGCCTTAATCGAGGCGCGATCCTCTGCGCCTGCATGAATGTCGGCGTCAACGACATCGCCGCCGCGGTCGCCGGAGGGGCGACTTCGCCAACCGAGATCGGTGAGGCTACGGGTGCCGGCACCAATTGCGGGTCCTGCCGTCCCGAAATCGAGGGGCTCATCGGTGCGATGCGGGTCAAAGCCGCGGTGTGAGGTCGAGCCCGCGCAAAACGTGAATCGGATGGCGACATCAAAATTGCGACAAAAACCGAGGGGTGTGCGACATGAAGACCACGGTATTTTACACGGCGGCCTTCTGCATCGGGCTCGGGTTCATTTCGAATGCAAATGCTGAGGGCCAGGCGGCCGAGTCCCCGGTGCTCCCGCCAGCTTATGGCATCGCAGATGTCGTCAAGCAGGGAAAGATTGATTTCTCGCTGCGATATCGTTTCGAGCACGTCGATCAGGCGAGTTTCGCGCGAGACGCGAATGCCTCGACACTGCAAACCAAGCTCGGATACCGCACCGGATCGTTTTACGACATCTCTGCCTATCTGCAGTTTCGCAACGTTTCGGTCATCGGCGAGGAACGCTTCAACGATACCCTAAACGGCCAGGTCACGCGCCCCGTTGTCGCGGACCCCGAGGCAAGCGAGGTCGCGCAGGCCTATCTGCAATTCGACAACCTGCCGGGGACATCGATAACGGTCGGACGGCGCAATCTGGTTTGGGACAATGAGCGCTTCATCTCGGATCTCGCGTGGCGGCAGAACGAAAGGTCTTTCGACGCAATAGTGGTCGAGAACGCCTCGATCGTGGATACGACTCTGAAATACGCCTTCGCCAACAACGTCAACCGTCCCTTCACCGACCGTTCGCCAGTCGGCAATTTCGATGGCTCAAGCATTCATCTGCTGAATGCAAAAAACTCCTCACTGGCGTTCGGCACATTCACTGCTTACGCTTATCTGCTGGACTTGCATGGGTTTGCCACGGCGCCGTTGCTCGCAACCCAGTCCTATGGCGTCAACTTCACCG
>CAYVYD010000337.1:0-2801 GCA_964454415.1 uncultured Hyphomicrobiaceae bacterium
GTGTTCTGGGCGGTCAACGCGGTGACGACCGAAGCGCCGTAGACGCCAAGCGCGCTGAAGGTCTTGAGGTCGGCCTGGATGCCCGCGCCGCCGGAGCTATCGGAGCCGGCGATGGTGAGGGCGTTGGGAACCATGGGAGGATCCTCGCGGGAAGAGGGCGCGTGGGCGGGCCCGGCCTCAGCCGATCGAGGTGAAGCCCGGGAACAGCTCCAACAACCAGTAGGCGATGGTGCTCATGGAGCCGGTGAGGAACAGGATTCCCGTCACCACCAGCAAGCCGCCCATGACCCGTTCCACCATACCCAGATGGCGGCGGAAGCGCTTCAGGAAACCCAGGAAGGGACGCACCGCAAAGGCGGCGAGAAGGAACGGGATGCCGAGCCCCAGCGAATAGACGGCAAGCAGCGAGACGCCCTGCCAAACGGTGTCCTCGGCGGCGGCGACGAACAGGATCGCCGCCAGAACCGGGCCGATGCAGGGCGTCCAGCCGAAGGCGAAGGCGAGGCCGATGAGGTAAGCACCGATCAGGCCGGCCGGGCGCGCCTCGGCGTGATAGCGGGCCTCACGGTTGAGCAGCGAAATCCGGAAGACGCCGAGGAAATGCAGACCCAGAAGGATGATCACGACGCCCGCGACCTTGGCGAGAAGCCCGAGATTGTCGGCGACGAGCTGGCCGATCGCGGTGGCGGTGGCCCCCAACGCGACGAAGACGGTGGTGAAGCCCAACACGAAGAACAGGGCCGAGAGGACCACGCGGCGCCAGACATCGCCCGCGATCTCGTCGTCGCCATCGCCGGCAAGCTCCTCCATGGTGGCGCCCCCCAGAAAGCACAGATAGGGCGGCACCAGGGGCAGCACGCAGGGCGAGAGAAAGCTTATCAATCCGGCGATCAGCGCGCCGAAATAGGTGACATCCATGGGCTCATGCCTCGCACCAATGCCCGCTCACGCTGCGCCCCGTCCCTTGGCCCAGCGCAGGGTCAAAACCGCACGGATGGCGTCTCCACGGGCAGGCCCTGGCCGCGCCAGGCCAGATAAAGCTCCAGATTGACGTATTCGTCCGACCCCAAGGGGTAGGGCGTGGCGCGGACCATGACATTACAGGCGGTGAAGCGCCGGTGGAGCGAGCCCACGCTTTGCCACTCGGACCGGTAGGTCGGGAAGCCATTGGACTGGCCCTGGCTCATCGTGTCCATGCGTATCTTCTGCCCCCAATATTTGGTGTGGCAGTTGGCGCACGCGAAGTCGAGCTGGCCGCGGCGCTCGAAATAAAAGGCCTTGCCGCGCTCGAAGAACTCCTTCGCCGGGCCGTCGATCTTGACGTTGACCGGCAGCCCAAAGGACTGGTGCTTGACGTAAATCGTCATGGCGAGCAATTCCTGGGATTCGTAGGCCCAAGGCTTCGCCTTCATGAATTTCGTGCGGCACAGATTGATGCGGTTCTCGACGTTTATGAGCTTTTTCTCGGGCTCGAAATAAACCGGATAGGTGGCGCCAACGCCCTTCATCGACTTGGCGGCGTCGCCGTGGCAGTCCTGGCATGACTTCTTGGCCTCGCCATCGGGCTTCGACCATAAATCCTTGCCGATGTCGTTCCACGCCATGGCCGGGTTCTCGAATTCTTCATCCTGCATGGCCTGGGTCTCGGGCGCGGCGTAGTGCCAGCCGGACCACAATTCGGGATAGGGGTGATCCTCGCTAGGCGGCTTGATCGGCTCGGTCCGGCCATCGGGCTCGGCGACCGCGGGCAAGGCAAGGGCGACGGCGATCAGGGCGCTGGCGGCGACCAGCCAACGGGCCCGCCCAGGGGCTGCGTTGGTTTGCGATGGTTGCTTCCGGCTCATCCGACTCTCACTCTTCCTTCAGCGTCTTCAAGAAGGCGACGATGTCCTCGACCCGCGAGGCCGATAGAATGGCCAGGCCCTTGCAGTCGCCCAGCACCCTGTTGAAGCCGTCCTTGCGGTGATAGGCGGGCATGGAGGTATCGAGGTCCGGGAAGGCCTGCTTGGCGTCGACCACGATCATGCGCAGCTCCGCCTCGCTGTACCGGTCGGCGACGCCGTCGAGCGGCGGGGCGATGGTGCCGTGAGAGCCGTATTTCATCTCGCTTTCGTGGTCGCCCTCCTTCACCCGCTCGAGGATCCTGCTCACCGTGTGGCACGAGATGCAATTGCCCTGCCGGCGGTCGGCCATCCACTCGACGCCCTTTTCGGGATTACCCCGCTTGCCGTTGAGGGGCTCCTTGATCGAGGCCGGCAAGATCTCGCCCTTCTCGACCTTGTAGCGCGCGACCCGCGGCGTTTCACCCGAACTACACGGGGGAGCGCCTTCCTGGGCACCGGCCCGGTCCGCCGAAAGGACGAGGGCCGACGCCGCCGTCACCGTCACGACCGCCAGGACGAGACAGCATCCCATGGTCCCCCCGAACCGCCCTGATATCGCTGCGTTCTCGATCACGTTCCCAAGCCCTTGCGTTCGTTAACTCCCAACCACGCCGTGCAATTTATAGTCGAGGCGGGCCGCTTCACCACAAACAATATAGTGACTCCTCGCGAAGGCGAGGAGACACGCTAGTCCGCTGCGGTCTCCCGGCCGCCCGGCTCATGCGGCGCGACCTCGCCTATGTCGTCGTGGGCGCCCTGGTCGTGGCCGTCATGGTGGGGCTCCTCGTCGGCGGCCAGCCGGTGCGCGCCCTGGAGGTCCTCAGGCAGCACGTGCGCGAGATCGCGCGCGGCAACCTCGACGCCCGCGTCCGGCCGCCCCAGATCGAGGAGCTGCGCTCGCTCGCCCAGGCGCTCAAC
>CAYVYD010000338.1:0-2783 GCA_964454415.1 uncultured Hyphomicrobiaceae bacterium
GGCGTGATCTTGACCGCGCCCGAGCCCTGCTCGGGATCGGCGTATTCGTCGGCGACGATTTCGAGCCTGCGGCCCACAAGCGGCAGCACCGCGTGCTTGCCGACCAAATCCTTGTAGCGCTCGTCGTCGGGGTGCACCGCGACGCCGGTGTCCCCCAGCATGGTCTCCGGCCGCGTCGTCGCCACCACGATGTAACGCCCCTTCTCGCCCTCGATCGGGTAGCGCAGGTGCCAGAGATGGCCCCGGGTTTCGACCTGCTGCACCTCGAGGTCGGAGATCGCGGTCTCGAGCTTGGGATCCCAGTTGACGAGGCGCTCGTCCTTGTAAATCAGCCCGGCGCGGTAGAGCTCCACGAACACCTTGAGGACGGCCTTGGAGAGCCCTTTGTCCATGGTGAAGCGCTCGCGCGACCAGTCGCAGGAGGCGCCCAGGCGCTTGAGCTGGTTGATGATGGCGCCGCCGGATTCCTCCTTCCAGGCCCAGACGCGCTCGATGAAGGCCTCGCGCCCCATCTCGCGGCGGCCCGGCTGCCGGTTCTCCATCAACTGGCGCTCGACCACCATTTGCGTCGCGATGCCGGCGTGATCGGTGCCGGGCTGCCACAGCACGTCGCGCCCGCGCATCCGCTCGAAGCGGACCAGCACGTCCTGAAGCGTGTTGTTGAGGGCATGGCCCATATGCAGCGAGCCGGTGACGTTGGGCGGCGGGATGACGATGCAATAGGGCTTGGCGCCCGCCTCGATGCGGGCCTCATCGCCGCAGGCGAAGGCGCCCTTCTCCTCCCACGTTCGGTAGATCCGCGCTTCGATCTCTTCGGGGCGAAAGGTCTTGTCGAGCATGGGAGGCGCGCGGTCCGGCAATGGGCTTATGGCGCGGTCCTATGTCGTTCGCGCGCGCGCTGTCAACCGGGAAGCGGCACGCGGCCACCCCCGCCAGGCGGCGGCGCGCCGGGAATGTTGCTTATCGCAAGGACGCGGCGCTGAACGCACCGGGCCCGGAAGGCGTCAGTGGCGCTCGCTCTTGGAGCGCGGCCCCAACTCCTCCTTGACGGCGCTCTCCAGGATCCTGGGCAGATTTTCGTCGAGCCACGCGCGCAGCATCGGCCGCAGCATTTCCTTGACGCTGGCCTCGAAGGACTTGCCGGAAACACCCCCATTGCCGGTGCCCGCCTGCTTCGGCGGAGCGGCTTCCTCCCCCACCTCTTCCTCGGAGGGCTCTTCCAAGACGGTTTCCTCCTCGCCCGCGAACAGCACAGACTCGCGCGCTTCGATGATGTCGTCCATGGACATCTCGAAGGTCTCCTCGCCTTCAGCCTCGCCGGCCTCCGCCACCGGCTCCGCCGTCTCCTCTTCCACCAATTCTTCGGGCTCTTCTGGCTCTTTTAGCTCTTCTGGCCTTTCCGGTGCGGACTCGCCTTCCCGCGCAGCGCGGCTCCTAACGATCGCGCCGACCGCCTCGGCGATTATGCCGGGTGTCTCGGGAAGATCGGGAGTCCCGGAGGCCACCGCCTCCGCGCCGCCGGAGGAGGCCTCGGCCGCGGTTCCGCCGCCCAGGCTCCTCGCCCAGGCGGAAGGCGCCGGTTCGGTCTCGACCGGCCCGGCGGGCTCGCCCGCGGCAACGGGTTCGTCCGCCGCCGAACCAACTGCGTCCGACAACGTAGAGTTGAATTCCGCGCCGGTGCCGGGCGATTCCTCGTCCTCGTCAAAGCCGCTCCAAACGACCTCCGCGGGAGTCGATTCCGCCATTGCGGCGCCCTCGGGCGCCGCCGCCAGCGGTTCGCCCTGGCTCTCGCCCCCGCTTCCCGGCTCCTCCATCATCTCGATTTCACCGGCCCCGGTCTCGGCCATGGGCTCGAACGAGCCGATACCGGCCGCCTCGCCGCCGGTCGCCCCGAGGTCCGCGGCCGCTTGCTCCGGCTCGGCAACTGCACCCGGCACTTCAACCTCCGGTTGCCCGCCGAAGGCGGTTTGGCCGAGTTCGTTGGTCAGCTCGAGAATGTCGTCATCGATGGTGCCGCCCGCCGCTTCGGCGGTTTCGGCAGATTGAGAAAGGGCCTCCGGCTCGGGCGCCGCCGCACCCGTCTGCGCGGTCAAATCCTTCTGCTCCGCGTCGTCTTCGTCGTCGGAAATGATGCGCCTGATCGATGCCAGAATCTCGTCCATGGTAGGCTCGGGAGCCTGCTCACTACTACTCATTCCGAATTCCTTTTGCCGCAATTTCCCCGCTGCGCACGCGTCCATGACCGCGTGGCCTTGAAACGTCCGCGAGTATCCTAACACATGGTAAACGCGGAAGTCTCGCCCACATAAACGGCCGAGCTTTCGCGCTCCATTTATAGTTAATAGCCAAAGACTTGAGCACCGGTAATTTGAGCCGGATAGCCTCTTCGGCAGCTTCGGCAATGCTTTGGGGCGCCGATTGCTACACGAATGTGAAGCGCGGCGCCCGCTCGAAGCCAGGCAGCGGCGGCGCGGCCGCCTCGAAAAGCGCCCGGTGAGCGACGTCCCCGCCGATCTTTTCGAAGAGATGAGCATGGGAGACGCCGTCTCCGGAGACAACCGCCACCAGCCGCCCGCCCTCCTTGAGCTGGCGCAGCAACGGGGCCGGCACCTCGGGCACCGCGCCGCCCAGCATGATCACGTCGTAGGGCGCGGCCGCGGCGTGTCCGGTTTCGAGCGGACCGGTGGCGATGTCCACGTTGTCGGCGCCCAGCTCCTCCAGCGCCGCCGCCGCCCGGGCGGCCAACGTCACATCGCACTCCAGCCCGACGACGGCGCCGGCGA
>CAYVYD010000339.1:0-2725 GCA_964454415.1 uncultured Hyphomicrobiaceae bacterium
CCCTTTACTCACCCTGATAGCCCAAGATCGAATGCGTTGATAGGGCCGCTCGTTTACGGCCAGAGTTCCAGATCGGGGCGATTTTGTCATGCGTACGTTCCCTCTTGCATCCGCGCTCGCGCGCGGCTGTCTCTCCACCACCATTGTCTCCACCACCATCCTGTTGGGCGCCGCCGCGCTCACCCCTGCCCAGGCCCAAGGCGCGGCCAAGCTGCCCGCGCCGACCCCCGCCGGTGCGATCACCGCGCCGGCCACCAGGCCCGGCACCTTCGAGCAGTTGCGCGCCAATCTCGGCGAGGGCGACCGCGAGGTCGCGCTGCGCGCCCTCCACATCGCGCTCGACCAATTGAGCGACGGCGCCGCCTTCGTCTGGCGGTCCAAGACCCACGGCATCACCGGCGTGATCCGGCCGACCATGGCCTTCCGCGACGACGAGGGCCGCGTCTGCCGTCACCTGGTCTATTCGGTCGCGCTCGGGCGCTTTCAGAAGCGCATCGAGGGCGTTGCCTGCCGCAGCCTCAACGGCCGCTGGATGCTCGCCGACTGAGCTCCGGCCGCCGCGCCATTGACGCTGGACCGCTGGGCACATTCATGTAGGATGCGCCGCGCATCCGGGGGCGCGGGAACGGTCAATGTCGCAGACAGGCAAGCTGATGGAGGGCAAGCGCGGCCTCGTTATGGGGGTCGCCAACAACCGGTCCATCGCCTGGGGCATCACCAAGGCCTGCGCCGACGCGGGCGCCGAGGTCGCGCTCACCTATCAGGGCGAGGCGCTAAGGAAGCGCGTCGTCCCGCTGGCCGAGGAAATCGGCTCCAAGCTGGTGCTCCCCTGCGACGTTTCCGACGCCAAGACCATCGACGCCGTGTTCGCCGCCATCGAGAAGGCTTGGGGCGGGCTGGACTTCGTGGTCCACGCCATCGCCTTCTCCGACAAGGACCAGTTGGGCGGCCGCTATATCGAGACCACGGAAGAGAACTTCAAGCAGACCATGCTGATCTCCTGCTACTCCTTCACCGCCATCGCCCAGCGGGCGGAAAAGCTGATGAAGGACGGCGGCGCGCTCTTGACGCTCACCTATTACGGCGCCGAGAAGGTGATGCCCCATTACAACGTCATGGGGCTCGCCAAGGCGGCGCTTGAAGCGAGCGTGCGCTATCTCGCCGAGGACCTCGGCAAGCAGGCGATCCGCGTCAACGCGGTCTCCGCCGGCCCGATCAAGACGCTCGCCGCCTCCGGCATCAGCGACTTCCGCTACATCCTCAAATGGAACGAGCTCAACTCGCCGCTGCGCCGCACCGTCTCGATCGACGACGTCGGCCGCGCCGGGCTCTACCTCGTCTCCGACCTCTCCCGCGGCGTCACCGGAGAGGTCCACCACGTCGATGCCGGCTATCACATCGTCGGCATGAAGGCGGAGGACGCCCCCGATATCTCCGTCGTCAAGGAGTGAACCAGCCAACCGTTAGGAGTCCCGCCATGACCGCAACCAACCGGGTCGCAAAGCTCGCCGAACGCCCCGTCGGCATGGTCACGCGCGAGAATTTCAGCTTCGAGGACGAACCGCTCGCCGAGCCCGGCGACGGCGAATTCCGCGTGAAGGTCGACTGCATCTCCATCGACCCCGCCATGCGGCCCTGGATGAACGACGCGCCCTCCTACATTCCGCCCGTGGGGGTCGGCGAGGTGATGCGCGCCCTGGCGGCCGGCACCGTCGAGGTCTCGAACCATCCCGACTTCAAGCCGGGCGACGCCGTGGGCGGCCTGTTCGGCGTCCAGACCCACGCCATATCGAACGGCAGGGGCGTCACCAGGCTCGACCTCTCCAAGGCCCCGATCGAGCGCTGGATCGCCGGCCTCGGCATGCCGGGCATGACCGCCTATTTCGGCCTGCTCGAGATCGGCCGGCCCCAGCAGGGGGAGACGGTGGTCGTCTCCGCCGCCTCGGGCGCGGTCGGCTCGCTGGTCGGCCAGATCGCCAAGATCGAGGGGGCCCGCGCCGTCGGCATCGCCGGCGGGCCAGAGAAGTGCAAGGCGGTCATGGACATGGGGTTCGACGCCTGCGTCGACTACAAGGCGGGCAATCTCAGGGACGATTTGCGCGCCGCCTGTCCCAAGGGCGCCGACGTCTATTGGGAAAATGTCGGCGGCGAGATCGGCGACGCCATGTACCCGCTGATGAACCCGTTCGGCCGGATCGTCGTTTGCGGGCTGATTTCCATGTACAACGCCACCAAACCGCCGGTGGGCCCGGTAAACACGCGTTTCATCCTAGCCAAACGATTGCGCGTCCAGGGCTTCATCGTGTTCGATTTCCAGGACCGCTATCAGGAAGCCATCGACGCCATGGGCAAATGGGCGGCCGACGGCAAGCTGGTGATGCGCGAGGACGTGCGCGAGGGCGGCGTCGATGCCTTCCCCGACGTGCTCAACCTGCTTTACACCGGCGGCAACAACGGCAAGCTGGTGCTGAAGACCTAAAAAGCATGCCCCCGCGCAGGCCTTGAGGCGCAGCCACGAGATCGCCCGCGGGCGATGGCGCCGCCCGGTCGTTTACAAGAGGCGTGGAATGCCCGAAGGGCATGACAGGGACGCATAATACTAGGCGTGGAATGCCCGAAGGGCATGACAGGGACGCATAATACTAGGCGCGGAATGCCCGAAGGGCATGACAGGGACGCATAATACTAGGCGCGGAATGCCCGAAGGGCATGACAGGGACGCATA
>CAYVYD010000340.1:0-2684 GCA_964454415.1 uncultured Hyphomicrobiaceae bacterium
GCCTTGCCGCCGTCGGGCGCGAGGCTGCCCAGGGCGAAGAGCCGTTCGGCCGTCGCCGCGTCCGCCTCCCCCAACGCATCGCGGAGGCTTTCGCCGGTCCAGAAATAGAAGGCCCCCTCCTCGGTCGTCCCGTCTGCGCGCTTGCTGTCGGCGTCGCGGGCCGCATAGAAGCCGCCATCGGCATCGGTCAGGTCCGCGAGCACGTAATCGAGGGTGCGGCGGGCGGCCAGCGCGTATCGCGGCTCGCCGGTCAGCCGGTAGGCGCGGAGCAGAACCTGGGCGAGCTGCGCCTGGGTGTAGAGCATCTTTTCGAACTGCGGCAGGCGCCAGCGCGCGTCGACGGCATAGCGGTGGAAGCCGCCGCCGACGTGATCGTAAACGGCGCCGTCGAGCATCTTGTCGAGCGTCAAGGTGACCGCCGAGAGCGCCTGGGCGGTGCCGTCCTTTTCGGCGAGACGCAGGAGAAACATCAACAGCGGCGCTTGCGGGAATTTGGGCGCGGTGGAGAAGCCGCCATTGACGGTGTCGAGTTTCTTGAGAACCCTCGCGCCCGCCTGATCGACCGTCTGCGGAGTCAACCGGCGCGCCGTGACGCGCTTGATCATCGCGGCCGCCACCGCCGCGGCTAGCTCGTCCGCATCGGCCCGCATCTGCTTCTGCTCGTCCCGCCACAGATCGGCGATCCGGGTCAGGATCCGCTTGAACTCGCCTTGGGGATAATAGCTGCCGGCGAAAAACGGCTTGCGGTCGGGGGTGAGGAAGACGGTGTTGGGCCAGCCGCCCTTGCCGGTGAGGAGTTGGGTGGCGAGCATGTAGGTCTCGTCCACCTCGGGGCGGCGTTCGCGGTCGACCTTGATGGCGACGAAATGCCGGTTGAGCTGCCGCGCGACCGCCCGGTTCTCGTAGCTTTCGCGGGCCATCACGTGACACCAGTGACAGGTCGAGTAGCCGACCGATAGCAGGATAGGCTTGTTCTCGCGCCGCGCCTTGTCGAAGGCTGCCTGCCCCCAGGGATACCAATCCACGGGATTGTGGGCATGTTGGCGCAGATAGGGGGAGGCCTCCCCCAGCAGCCGGTTGGCGTTGCCCGCCTCCTCGGCGCCCGCGCGCTCGTTGGCCGCGGCCGAAATGAGGATCAGCGCGAGCGCGATGATGAGGCGCCTCACCTGACCGCCTTGCCGGATAGAGCCGTCATGCCGGCGCCAAGGCTACACGACTCGAACGAAATCCCGCGAATCAAAAAGCGACGCCTTGGCCCTTGGCGGATGGGCCCCGGCCCGGCGGCCGACGAAGGCGACAGGCCCCCTTCGGTCCCCGATCTTCGGCCCGACGCGGGAAGCCCCCCCTCGATGCCCTTCCCTTCGGCCGCGGTCTGTGCCAATCCCTGTGCCCCATGTCGGTCATCTCCAAACGCGCCCGGGCGGCGGCGGCGAGCTTCGCGCCGATCGAGGATTTCTATTTCCGCTCGCGATACGGCGCGCGGCGCGAGGATCCGGAGATCTGCGACTTCACCTTCGGCAACCCGCACGAATTTCCGCTACCGGCCTTGGTGGAGGCGCTCCGGGCCCGCGCTGTGCCCCATAACAAGGACTGGTTCGCCTACAAGACCAGCGAGGCCGAACCACGCGCGTTCCTGGCGCACGCCCTCTCGAAGGAGCTCGATCTCGGCTTCGAGGCCGAGGACATCGCGCTGACGACCGGCGCCTTCGCCGCCATATCGGTCGCCTTCCGGCTGCTGCTGGATGCGGGCGACGAGGTGATCTTCTCGCTGCCTCCCTGGTTCTGCTACGAGCCGATGCTGAACGCGGCCGACGCGGTGCCGGCCAAGGTGCGGCTTACGGGCGCGCGCTTCGATCTCGATCTTGAGGCGATCGAGGTGGCGATCACGCCCAGGACGCGGATGGTGATCGTCAACACGCCGCACAATCCGACCGGGCGGATCTATGGGCGCGAGGCGCTCGCCGCATTGGCCGAGCTTCTGGAGCGGGCGTCGGAACGGATCGGGCGGCGCATCTTTCTGCTCTCCGACGAGCCCTACCGGCGGATCAGGTTCGACGGCCGGGACTTCACCAGCCCGGCCGCCCATTATCCCTGGACGCTCGTCTCCTACAGCTACGGCAAGGTGTTGCTGGCGCCGGGGCAGCGGCTGGGCTATCTCGCCCTTTCGCCGCTGATGCCGGCGCCCGACCGCAAGGCGCTTCGGGGGAACATGTTCGCCGCGCAAATGGCGCTCGGCTGGTGCTTTCCCAACGCGCTGATGCAATACGCGGTGCCCGACCTCGAATCGCTCAGCATCGACATCGCGGCGCTCGCCGCCAAGCGCGACCTGCTGAGCGGGGCGCTCGGGGCGGCCGGCTACGAAGTGCTGCCGCCCGAAGGGACCTTCTATCTCTTTTGCAAATGCCCGCCCGGCGGCGAGTTGGCGTTCTGGAACGCGCTCGCCGACCGCGACGTCTTCGTGCTGCCGGGCCGGGTGATGGAGGTGCCGGGCTATTTCCGCGTCAGCCTGACGGCTTCCCAGGCCATGGTCGAGCGCAGCCTCGCCGCCTTCGCCGAGGTGGCGACGGCGGAGGCCTGACCGCGCCCGCCCGCCGACGCGCCTATTTGCTGATCCTGAGCTCGCTCAATCCCTTGGCGATGTCGTCGAACACGTTTTCCAGCTCGTCGTTGCTGGGCGAGTTGTA
>CAYVYD010000341.1:0-2651 GCA_964454415.1 uncultured Hyphomicrobiaceae bacterium
ATGTTCCATGATCTGAAACTGCGCGTGCTCGGTCAGCCCGGGGAGAACCGTTCGTTCCGCCCCGTTCCGGCGCCGCCCCCGGCGAGCGACAGCGCCGGCCTGCGGACCGTCGCCCGGATTTCGGCGGCGCTGTCGGCGCTGGTCGGCGCCGGGGTCCTGGCGAGCTGGTATTACGGCACACCGCTGCTGACGCGGGTCCTCGCCGACGGCGAGGCGATCAGGACCAGCGGCGGCGCCGGCTTCCTCGCCGCCGGCGTGGCGCTCTATCTCTTCACCTTTTCCGCCACGCGGCCGCTGGCGCGCCTGCTGGCGCTGATGATCGCGGCCGGCGCCGGCGCCATCATCGCCTTGGAGCTGACCGGTTGGGAGCCCAGCATCGATCAGGCCTCCTTGCGCGAGATCCTCGGGATCAGCTTCTACATCGGTCCTAGCCGGGCATCGCTGGCAAGCGCGGTCTCCTTCGCGCTGTTCGGAGCGGCGATGCTGTTCGCCCAGCGGCAAAACGGATTCGGCCCGCTCGCCGCGCAGGCGATGCTCGTCGTCATCGCCGTCCAGGCGCTGCTGATGCTGATCCGCTTCACCTACGGCGCCCCGGCCATTTTCTACACTTCGCACAACATCGACATGCCGATCCTCGCCGCGCTGACCTTCATCGTCCTGACGGCCGGACTGCTGGCCGCCTCTCCCGAAGCCGTGCTCACGCGTTCGATCGTGGACACGTCCGCGGGCGGGGTGATGATGCGGCGGCTGCTGCCCGGGATCGTCCTCGTCCCGATATTATTGGGCTGGCTCTACCACACCGGCTTCAAGGCCGGTTATTACGACGCCAGCGTCGGCATCGCCCTGTTCGCGGTCTCGTTCATCGTTCTGATCGCCGGTTTGAGCCTGACCACCGCGAACGCGCTTCGGCGCACCGACCGGGACCGCCACAGGCTGCTTCTCGAGTTCCGCAGCCAACGCGAGTGGCTGCGGACGACGCTCGCCAGCATCGCCGACGCGGTGATCGCCACCGACGCCAACGGCACGGTGCTGTTCATGAACGACGTCGCCGAACAGCTGACGGGGTTCACATCCGAGCAGGCCGTCCGACAGCCGGTGTGGGAAGTCTACCGCATCATCGACGAGGCGACGGGCGAGCCCGCCGACGATCCCGCGATCACGGTGCTGCGGGAAAAGCGCGTCATCGAGAACGCGACCGGCATGCTCCGCACCCGGAACGACGCCCGCCTCCCGGTGGAGCACAACGGCGCGCCAATCGCCAACGCCATCGGCGGCATTACCGGCGTCGTCCTGATCTTCCGCGACATCACCCAGCGCCGCCGCGCCGAGGAACGCCAGTCGCTGCTCGTGCGCGAACTCAACCACCGGGTGAGAAACGTGTTCATGATCGTGCAGTCGCTGGTGCGCGCGAGCTCGCAACATACGGCGCGGATGAGCGCAAGCGGCCTGGCCGACGTGCTGGCGAAGCGGTTGCAATCGCTGGGGCGGGCGCACGAACTTCTGCTAGACACGCAATGGTCCGGCGCCAGCCTCAGGAACCTGGTCGAGCGCGAATTGGAACCTTTCCTGGGGGAGGAGGGTGACAGGATCGTCATAAAGGGACCGGACATTCTGGTGCCGCCGCAATGCACCTCGATTCTCGCCATCGCGCTTCACGAGCTCACGGTGAACGCGGTGCGGCACGGCGCGCTGGGGCAGAGCGAGGGAAAGCTGGACGTCAGGTGGCGGATGGCGCGATCGAAGCTGACGCTGACGTGGACCGAAAGCGGAAAGAAGATATCGGCCTCGCGGAAATCCGGCTTCGGAATGCAGATGATCGAAAAGGGCATCGGGCAGACGCTCGGCGGCGACGTAAAGCTGGAGTTCCACGAAAACGGACTGCGCGCGCAGATCGCCATCATGTTCAAGACGATCCCGGGGCCGCCCGAACCCGGCGAAAGCCGGCCGGAATTCGAGTTCGAAGGCGCGTGAGCGGAGTTGCCCGATCAATTTGTCGCATCGCGCGCCATCATTTCGTCCCACTCTTGCGCTGTTAGGAGCGCGAATGGACCGGCGAACCTCGACTTGGCAAATACATATAATTTATTATATATAATACCGTGTATCGGGGTTGAGCCAGTCACCGATAGTCGTTAGGAATGGGGAAGCAGCCAAAATCGTTGCGACCCGAAGTCGGAACCCCTGAAGGCTCAGGGGTAAGCGCCGCTCCAAGACGCATGAGCCAGTTGGAGCGGATGCGTCCTGACTATTGACCAGCGTACCGCCTGAACACTGCGCCGGGCCGGGGCCAGCACGGGGGAAGATCGTTGAGGAAACTCGCACTTCTTTTTTCGGGACTGATCCTGCTCGTCCTGGCGGGTCATCCGACGGACCGGGCCGCGGCCGCCGAGGCGCCCGCGACCGGCTACCGCCTGCTGCGGCTCGACGGCCATCCGGTGAAATTCGGCCGGCCGGAACTGGGCGCCGGAGCCGCCATAACCTATGCGTTCCTCACCCGCCCGGCGCGGTTTCCCAGCGCCCGCAATTGCCAGGCGATGGGCGCGCTCGATCCGATCCTCAAGCGCTCCGGCATCGCCTTGACGGCGCTTCGCCGCGAGGCGGCGGCGGCCTTCGCCATGTGGGAGAAGCAGGCGGATATCAGCTTCCGCCGC
>CAYVYD010000342.1:0-2629 GCA_964454415.1 uncultured Hyphomicrobiaceae bacterium
CGCGGTGTTCGCCGAAGCGGACATGGCGCCGGCGCATCAGCCCGTAGAGCGACATGGCGATCATCACCAGCCCGGCGACGGGGAGGATGACCATGACCGCCTTGACGCGGAACGGCGTCGGCGCGAAGGGCGCGATCACGACCAGCGACAGCAGAAACCACAGCACCGCCAGCGCCAGCTTGACCAGCATCGGGCCGCGCGCCGGCGACACGTCGGCCATGGCGGGCAACCGCGACAAATCGACGCTCAGCCGACCCGCCAGGATTGCCTCATCCCAGCCGAGATACCAGAACATTGCTGCTCCAAAGGAAGCGCGGCGCCGCAATCGGCGCGCAGATAGTTATTTTACCACAAGTTGCACCGGGCGCGGACGAGACTGAAGTCTAATCGGCGCTTCCGCGGCGCGGCCGAACGTCTCCGCCACTGGAACGACGCCGCGGCGCTAAGGGAGACGGCGCGACTCCCAAGGCTCGAGCATGCACCCACGCGCGGCCCTTGCCAAGGACCGCGCGCGGAGCTCAGCCTGAACTAGGTCGATGTCGCTGGAAAGGCGTTACAGGCCCTTGGCCACGTTGCCCACGAGCAGAATCACGTAGGCCAGCAGGGCGAACCAGAGGACGTTGCCCGTGACGAAGGGGATCGGAACGAACATGCCGATCACCGCCAACACGAACAACACAAGGGAGACAATGAAAATCGGGAATGTCGGTGCACTCAGATTCATGGGTTACGCCTCCTTGGATGTTTTGCGCCGCGATTTGGTTGATTTCACCGGCATCCGAGCGATGCCGGCGTTGTTGCGGGCTGGCGCCTGCGCGCCGGTTGCATTATGTGAGCGCCTGGGCGTTCAAGCAATGCCGCGTTCGCCGGCATCCACACCTCAGGCCGCGTTTGCGAAAGGAAGAACAACAGATGAACCCGTTCATTCGCCTCGGCCTCGGTCTGGTTCTGTTGCTGGCGCTGCTGACGGCGGTCTCCTTCGCCTTGCCGCAGCACATCTCGGTGGTGCGCTCGCAAGTGATCAACGCGCCGGAGGCCGATATCTTCCCCTATCTCAACGATCTCCGGAAATTCAACGCATGGTCGCCCTGGGCGGCGCGGGATCCCAATGCGGTCTACAGCTATTCGGGACCGGCCCAAGGCGTCGGCGCGCGCATGGCCTGGCGGAGCGACGACCCGGACGTGGGCAGGGGCTCCCAGGAGATCGTCGAAAGCAGTCCCAACACCTATCTCAAGGTGGCGTTGGAGTTCGGCGGACGGGAGGGCTCGGCGGCCGACTACACGCTGGAGCCATCGGGCGCCGGCACCAAGGTGACCTGGGGATTCGCGACCGACGTCGGCAACAACCCGGTGATGCGCTGGATGGGGCTGATGTTCGACGGCTGGGTCGGCGCCGACTACGAGGCGGGCCTCAAGCGGCTGGCCCAACGCGTGGAGCACGGCGGCGCGCCCTAGGGCGGGAGTCAGACGCCCTTGAAGGCGACGCCCGCCGCCAGCAGCGCCCAGGCGATCACCGCCAGCCAATAGGCGAACATGACGTATTTGCCGAAACCGCCGCCGAGCATCCCGAGCGATCCAAAGACGAACAGGAGCACGGCCAGGACGCCAAGCGTCAGCGACACGAAGAAGACCCATTGCTTGGGAGGGGACAGTCTCATCGCGAAATCAGCCTCCTGGTGAAGTCACCGGTGAAGTCGATGTCATACGCGACCCCGAACCCTTCTCCCGAAGTAACGAAAGGTCCGCGGAGAATATGAAGATGGGTAAGCCGCCCGCGCCGCCGCCGCACCGAAGCGCGCCGGCGGGGGGCTTTCCGTAAAACGAGACGTTACACGCCCTTCAGCGCGACGCCCGCCGCCAGCACCGCCCAGGAGATCATGGCGAGCCAATAGCAAAATATCGCCACCCCGGCGAAGCCGCCGCCGAAGGCGTTGAAGACCCCGAGGATGTAGAGCAGCAGCGCAAACAGCCAAATCGCCATCGACAGGCGGAAGACCATTTTGGTTGGAGGAGTGAGTCCCATTTTCGATATTGCCTCCCATTCCGATTCGAAGCACGAGACACTAACATGCCGGACGGCCTTGTTAAAAGCCAGACGAACCATGGACCTCCGGCGGCGAATACGATGAAAGAGACGGCCACCATCGAGCGGTTTTTCGTCTGCATCGGCGCCCAAAAGGCGGGCACGACGTGGCTGGCGCGGATGCTCGCGCGCCATCCCGACATCTTCATGACCCCGGTCAAGGAGATCCACTATTTCGATCACCTGCAGGGGCTGGCCCAGCACCTCGGCGACCGCAAGCGGCGCTCGCGCTACCGCAAATACCATCAGCGGCACTGGACCCAGCCGCACCGCTGGCGCGAATACGCCGCCCAGCGCGACTGGTACCGCGACTATATGGGGAGTCCGATCGGCGACGATTGGTACCGCGCCCTGTTCCGCGCGCGCCAGGGCCGCGCCTTCGCGGGCGAAGCCACGCCCGAATATGCGCTGATCGGGCGCGAGGGCTTCGCCCATCTCAAGCGTCTCGCCCCCGAAGCGCGGCTGCTCTACATCGTCCGCAATCCCGTCGAGCGCGCCTGGTCGCAACTGCTCCACCAGTGCCGCAAGACCCGCACCGACGCCGCC
>CAYVYD010000343.1:0-2619 GCA_964454415.1 uncultured Hyphomicrobiaceae bacterium
GGCTATGTGGAGCGCCCCGTCCGGGTGCGCCAGATCCTCAAGGGCCTCGAGCGGCTGCCGGTCTCGCTGGTGGCGCGGCGCCACTTCCCCGACCGGCTCGTCACCGCCGTGCACGACAAGCGGCTGGTCTCCTATCTGCGCGCCGTCTGCAAGCGGCTCGACGACAAGACCATCGTCTATCCGGAAGTCTTCCCCATCCGCCGGCCCGAGCGCGCGCCCGCCGCGCTGGAGGACCGGGCCGGCTATTTCTGCGCCGACACCTTCACGCCGATCACCAGCACCGTCTACGCCGCGGCGCGCCAAAGCGTCGACGTGGCGCTGACCGCGGCCGAGCTCATCCGCCAGGGCGAGCGCTTCGCCTACGCCCTCTGCCGCCCGCCCGGCCACCACGCCGAGCGCCGCATCTTCGGCGGCTTCTGCTTCCTCAACAATTCGGCGATCGCCGCGAATTATCTCTCGGGCGACGGCAAGGTCGCGCTGCTCGACATCGACTACCATCACGGCAACGGCGCCCAGGACATCTTCTGGACCCGCGACGACGTGCTGACGCTGTCGATCCACGGCCATCCCCGCCACGCCTATCCGAACTTCTCCGGCTACGCGGATGAGCGCGGCGAGGGGCTGGGCCTCGGCTTCAACCGCAACTGGCCGCTGGAGCCGCCAGTCAATGATGAGCGCTACCTGAAGGTGCTGGACGAGGCGCTTTCGGCGGTTCACCGCCACCGCCCGCAATTCCTCGTCGTCTCGCTTGGCTTCGACATCATGAAGGGCGATCCCACGGGGAGCTTCGCCGTCACCACCGGGGGCTTGCGGCGGATCGCCGCCCGCATCGCCGCGCTCGGCCTGCCCAGCCTGATCGTCCAGGAAGGGGGCTACGCGCGGCGCAATCTTCGGATCGGGGCCGAGAGCTTCTTCTCGGCGCTGGCGGCGGCCTGGTTCGCCGGCTGAGGCGGGCACCGGGCGTTGCAAAAGTGCCACGGGGAAGCTCATTCCAAACCGGCGCAACGGCAACCCGCTAAAAATGAACGGGCGATGCGTGATTTACCGCCGCACTGTTGCACCCCGGTCACAGCCCGCGCCGGCAGGGCGTGTTACCGTTTCACCACGTTTCGCGCCGGGCGTCCCGACGGACCGCCCGGCTGCGCGGCCACGAGGCATGTGGCGGCCAACATGCATGAAAGGGCGGGATCATGATCCTTCGAAACGGCTTCCACGCATCCGCATTGGCGCTGGCGATCGCGGCCGGCGGCCTCACCGCGTTGGCAACGGGCGGCGCCCGCGCCGAGGACGTGCCCTCGGCCAAGCAGCAATACGAGATGCTGCGGCAGGCGATGCAGCGGATCGAGCAGCTCGAGAACAAGCAGTCGGCGCTGCAGCGGCGCGCCCAGCGGGCCGAAGCCGAAGCCCAGCAGGCCAAGGCCGAGCTGAAGAAGACCATCTCCGAGCTCGCCAGCGCCCGCAACGGCGGCGAGGCCGGGCCCGCCTACACGGACGCCTCCGCCACGCCGACCCATGGCAACCTGCCGGTCTACGCGCCGACGGCAAAACCCGCGGCCAACGGGCCCGCGCCCGACGGCTGGTCGGTCTCGGCCACCGGCGAATGGCTCTATTGGAGCCCGCGCCAGAACGAGCTCGACTTCGCGGTCCCGCGCGGACCGGCTCCGTCCTCAATCGGCCCGGTCTCCTCGATCGACCCCGACTACGACAGCGGCTTCCGCGTCGGCGGGGCGGGCCGCCTCGGCCCCAACGGCCTGAGCCTCGTCTACACCGGGCTCGACACCAGCGATTCCGACCTCGTCACCGAGCGCAACAGGGACCTCGCCGGCACGCTGATCCTCGACGATTTCACCGCCCTCACCCAGGGCAACATCGCGCTCGCCAGCGCCGATTGGGACCTCGATTACGACGCGGTCGACCTCAATGCGAGCCACGACCTCGTCGATACCGGCCGCGTCCGGGTCGCCATGGTGGGCGGCGTCAAATGGGCCTCGATCGACGAGAACTTCCAAGCGCTCTACGCCGAGGACCAAAACCTCGCCGTCTCCGACATGGACCGCGCCACCCAGGAGACCCGGATGGACGCCTGGGGCGTCAATGTCGGCCTCGACGGCCGGGCGGAGCTGCTGCCGCGCCTCGCCGCGACGGGGAGCTTCATCTACAGCCCGATGGTCGGCGGCTTCGACCAGCGCTTCGTCTACGAGACCTCGACCGCCGGCCTGGCGGGGCTTCAGCAAGTGGTCAACCTCGCCGACGAGCGGACGCAGATGGTGAGCGTGTTCGACGTAAAGCTCGGCCTTGAGGCCCTGCTGGTCGACATGCCCGACGTGCAGGCGACGCTCAATTTCGGCTACCAGTTCCAGCACTGGGCGAACTATCCGGGCCTGCTCAAGCACACCAGCGAATCCGGCGAGATCACCTTCGACCACAACGACAGCTCGATCGGCTTCGACGGCTTCTTCCTGGGCGGCACCGTACGCCACTGATCGCCCGGCGCGGCGCGGGCCCCCAGGCCCCGTGACATCGCGCGCCCCTTGCGCGACAATCGCTCCGGCAAGACCCGCCCGGGCCGCCGCGCGGCGGCCACGCCCGCTAGGACGGAACCAAGCGAATGGCGATGGA
>CAYVYD010000344.1:0-2591 GCA_964454415.1 uncultured Hyphomicrobiaceae bacterium
GCAGCGCCACCACCAGCAGCAGCGCCATGCCGAAGCAGAAGCGGTAGATCTGGCGTTCCGCCCAGGGCTCGAATGAGCCGCCCGAGACCGAGTAGAGCGCGGCGACGCCGACGGCGGAAATGGCGGTGATCAACAGCAGAAAGGGCCAGTTGAGCGCGGCGATCCGCTCGTTCAAGGCAAGGCGCGGGGCGAAGAAGGGCTCGGAAAACATGGCCTTCAGCCCTCGCTCTCAGCGGTCCGCTCGCGGGTGCCGCGCGCCAGTTGCCGCTCGGGGACGAAGAGGGGCTTGGCGAGCGGATCGCGCTTGATGAGCTCGATCATCACGTCGCGGGCGACGGGGGCGGCGGCGCGCGAGCCGCTGCCGCCGTGCTCGACGATGACGGAGACCGCGTAGCGCGGATTGTCGGCGGGCGCGTAGCAAACGAAGAGACCGTGGTCGCGCAGCGCCCATTTGACGCCGAAGCTGCCGCGCCCGACGCTGAGCTTGGAGACCTGGGAGGTGCCGGTCTTGCCGGCCATCAGCACGCCGGCCATCGGCAGGCGCGCGCGGCCCGCCGTCCCCCCGCCCTCGTTGACGACGCCGATCATGCCGCGGCGGATATGGCCGAGATTCTCCTGGGAGACCTCGAGCAATGGGGCTGGTTCGTCGCGCTCGCCGGGACCGGGGCGGACGATGCGCGGCTCGATCTGCCGGCCCGAGGCGATGCGCGCGGTCATTACCGCGAGCTGGAGCGGGGTCGTCAGCACGTAACCCTGGCCGATGGCGCAGGAAATGGTTTCGCCGGCGTACCACCTGTGGCCCAGGGTGGCGAGCTTCCAGGCAGGCGTCGGCATGACGCCGGGCTTGATCAGCGGCAAGCCGCAATCGTAGCTGCGCCCCAGGCCCAGCTTGCGGCCCATGGCCGAGAGCTTCTCGATGCCGATCCGGCGGGCGACCTCGTAATGGAATGTGTCGCAGGACTGCTTGATGCCGTTGTGGACGTCCATCGCGCCGTGGCCGCCGCGGCGCCAGCAGCGCCAATAATGGTTGGCGAAGGAGAATCCGCCGCGGCACAAGATGCGCGAGGTGGGCGTGATGGCGCCCGCTTCCAGGCCGGCCAGCGAGGTCACCATCTTGAAGGTCGAACCCGGCGGATATTGGCCGCGGGTGGCCTTGCAGGTCATGGGATCGTCCTCGGCGGTGGTGAGCGCCTTCCACTCGGCTGTGGTGACGCCGCCGACCAGCGTGTTGGGATCGAAGGTAGGGGTCGAGGCGAGCGCCAGGATGTCGCCCGTCCGGGCGTCGAGGGCGACGACGGCGGCACGGCGTTCCTTGGCGATGCGCTGCATCGCCAAGGCCTGAATCTCATGATCGATGGTGGTCACCAGGTCCTCGCCCCTGGTGGCCGGGATCGTCTGCAGCTTGCGGATCGCCTGGCCGCGGGCGTTGACCTCGAGCTTGAGGTTGCCGGCGCGTCCGCGCAGCTTCTTGTCGAAACCCTTTTCCACCCCCGACTTGCCGATGCGGAAACCCGGCATGCGCATCACCGGGTCCTCCTCCGCCTCCACCTCGTTGGCCGCCCCCACATAGCCCACCACATGGGCGAGCGCCGAGCCGTGGGCGTAGCGGCGCAGCGCCGCCACGTCGGTCCTGATGCCGGGAAGCCCGGGGGCCAGGACGTTGATCTGGGCGAACTGCTCCCAGCTCAGCTTGTCGGCCACGACGATCGGGATATGGGAGCTTTGGCGCTTGGCGAGCTTGTGCGCCCGCTCGCGCGCTTCGGCCGTCACCTCGATCAACCCGCCGAGCCGGTCGAAGGTCTCGTCCATGTCCTCGACCAGACCCGGGATAACGACGACCTGTAAGCTGTCGACGTTCTCCGCCAGCACCTCGCCGAGGCGGTCGTAAACGGCGCCGCGCGGGGGCGGAATGAGCTGGATGTCGATGCGGTTCTCTTCGGCGAGCAGCGCATATTTCGGCGCCTCCACCACCTGCAAATGGTGCAGGCGCCAGCCGAGCACGCCGAAAAGTCCGAGCTGACCGGCGCCCAGAAGCAGGGCGCGGCGGGTGAATTTGAGCCGCTGCTCGCGGATCTCGTCGCGATTGCGCGCCTTCAGGGCGCGGGCCCTGCGCTTCTCCATATGCCGGCGCCGCACCGCCTATCCCCTGAAGGTCAAGCTGCTGCCCGGCCGGGCAACGCGGGTGAGATAATCGACAGCGGAGGCGGCGAACGGGAACAGCATGACGACGACCGCGAGACCGACGCCCATCGGATAGGGATCGAGCAGCCGCAGGAAATAGAGCGAGGCGACGGACCAGCCGATGGCGGCGATGACCGGGGCGGCAAGGGCGAAGGCGAGCCACAGGCCCAACGTTCCCAAGCCCGGCGCGAAGGGCGCCACGCCACGGCCGAACCTGAAGGCGATCAGAAACACCAGCGCCCAAAAGCCCAGCGGGCCCGCCGTCAGAATGTCGGTGAGGAGCCCGGTCAGGAAGACGAAGCCCGGATGGAGCTCGCTTCCCCTCAGGCAGGAAAACAGGAAGACCAGCATCATGGCCGCGAGGGGAAGAGCGAAGACGGCGTTGTCCGGCAGGCCCCACGGTATGGCGG
>CAYVYD010000345.1:0-2576 GCA_964454415.1 uncultured Hyphomicrobiaceae bacterium
GCACTACGTTGACATCGTAGGGGTCGCTGGTTCAATCCCAGCCGCGCCCACCATTCGATCACCCGATCATTGGAACGGTTCAGGCCCTTCAGAGGTGCCGGACCTCGACCGGCCGGCCCCAGCGGCCGGCCAAATATTCCGCGACCAGCCGGCGGTGGCAGTGACGGGGCTTGGCCTCGCTGCATAGCAGGCAGCCGTGCTCGAAGAAGGCGGGGTCGAGACGCTCGTCGATGCGGCGGCGCTCCATCAGCTCGAGAAAGCGGCGCTCATAGTCGCTCCAGCTTCCCTTTCGCTTCCTATACGCATCGAGAATGTCGGCCGTCGGCGCGAGCAGGGGCTCGTGCCAATAGTCGATGCCGCCCAGGGCCTTCAGGAAATACGTCAGGTCCCTGGCCTTGGCGAAGCCAGAGAGCTGCGATGTGTTGTTGAGGCGCACGTCGATGACGCGGCTCACCTCGGCGTCGAGCAGCCGCGCGAAGAAGTTTTCCGCGCTGGTCTGCGTGAAGCCGATCGTGAAGATCTTCATCGCCCCATACCCTTTGCCGCTGCGCAGACGACCGCCGCCGCTGTGCCAAAACTGCGATAATTCACCTGTATATTGCGCCGACGACCACCGCAACGCAGCCGGCGCAGGGAAGCAGACTTAGATGTTCGGAACGACAAGAAAACCCGTCGCGGAGGCGGACGACAAATCTCTATTTGAAAACAGGCACGCCGCCCATCGCGACTCCGAGAGGAGGCCGATTGAACCCGCCGTCCCGGCTCCGGCGCCGGTCCGCCGCAGAGCCGAGCGCAGGAGCGCGTCGACGTTCATCGGACCGGATCTGGCAATTGATGGCGCGATCGAATCCAAAAGCGATCTGCATGTCGAGGGCGAGATCCAAGGCGACGTCCGCTGCAAGTCGATCGTGATCGGTGAAAGCGCCACCGTTCATGGAGCGATCGTGGCCGAGGTGGTGGCGGTAAGCGGCCGCGTCACAGGTCCGATCTACGGCCTCCGCGTTTCGCTTCGACCCTCCTGTCACGTCGAGGGAAGCCTCTATCATCAGTCCCTGCTGATCGAACAAGGCGCCTATTTCGAAGGGCGCTCGAGGTACTCCGACGACCCGATAGCCGAAGCCGCGAAGAGCGGATCCAAGCCGCGGGACGCGTCCGATTCCGGTGCTGACAAAATCGGCGGGACGTCCCAAAAATCATTTGACGACGCAAGTCATCGGGACCGGTAAGCCTGCCGCCGGTCCGCCCCCGACGGTAAAATCGGAGGACGCCGGTTGACGACCCGGCTTGCGATCGCTCGAGGTCTCGCCGCGCCGGCGGCTTCCGTCCTTTTCTCCACGCCAGCGCGAGCACCCGACCACCGGCCGTCAAAGCGATTGCTCGGCACGGTCGTGATTGAACCAGTCGACCAGAAAGTCGATCAGCAGGCGCATGCGATAGGGCAGCCTTTGGCGTGATGGGTAGACGATGTGGGTGACGGAGGGCTCCAGCTCGTAATCGACGAGCACCGCCTCCAACTCATCCCGCCCGAGCAATTCGTCCACGTAGATGTTGGCGAGCCGCGTCAGTCCGAGGCCGGCCAGTGCCGCCTCTATCAAGGCGGTCCCGCTGTTGCTCGACCAACGGCTTTCGACGTCGACCTCGAACGGCTCGCCGCCCTTGGCTTGAAACCGCCAGGGCAGTTGATGGTGGGTGAGGCAATCGAAATTCCTCAAATCATGCGGCGTTTCCGGGCGCCCCATATGCGCGAAATAGGCTGGGGACCCACAGACCCGCATCCTGCGCATGGTCAGGCGGCGGGCGATCAAATCCGGATCGCCGGGCGTGCCGTGACGAATGGCGAGATCATAGCCTTCGGCCACCAAGTCGACCTTGCGGTCGTCGATGTCTAGCCGGATCCGGATCCGGGGATGCCGGGCGGCGAACGCCGCCAACGCCCGCGCCAGGAAGCGTTCGGCAAACACACCTCCGGCCGAAATTCGTATCGAACCCACCGCCAACCGCTGTTGATCGGCGATGTCGTCCTCCAAATCGTCAATTTCAGCGAGAATTGCCAGCGCGCGCTCATGATAAATGGCGCCGATGTCGGTCAAATTGACCTTTCGCGTGGTGCGGTGGAGCAGCCGCACGCCGAGCCGTTCCTCCAGCGCCGAAACCCTGCGGCTGACATAGGAGGCGGACACGCCGAGCACCTCCGCGGCAGCCGTGAATCCGCCGCTGTCGACGACCGTGGCGAACTCCAATAAACCGTCGAGCTTGTTCATTATTGCTCTTCTGCAAAAGATATTGAACTTCGCGCCATCTTTATCATCCGAGAGGATGAGATCAAATTTCAGGACCGGAAGCAACTTCTCCATTGGCCAATACCGGGCATGCGGCCTTGTGATGGCCAAGGCATGAAGCAAGAGCAACAAAGGAGCAGAGACTATGACATGCAATACCGATTGTTTGGCAAAGGACGGTGCTGGTCATGGGAACGGTCCCAGCAATATGAAGATCCTCATCGTCAGCGCGGTTCTCTACGTGCTGGTCGTTTCCTCCCTATATGCACATGCGTATTTTCAAATGTGATTTGGGCG
>CAYVYD010000346.1:0-2573 GCA_964454415.1 uncultured Hyphomicrobiaceae bacterium
CTTCTCGGGCTCGTGGCCCTCGACGTAATAGGGGACGTATCCGTAGCCGCGGAGGAGCTGGTCGAGCTCCTCGCGGCTGATGCGGGCCAGCACGGTGGGGTTGGCGATCTTGTAGCCGTTGAGGTGGAGGATCGGCAGGACGGCGCCGTCGGTCACCGGGTTCAGGAACTTGTTCGAATGCCAAGCGGCGGCAAGTGGGCCGGTCTCGGCTTCGCCGTCTCCCACGATGCAGGCCACGATCAGGTCCGGGTTGTCGAAGGCCGCGCCGAAGGCATGGGATAGCGAGTAGCCAAGCTCGCCTCCCTCATGGATCGAGCCCGGCGTCTCCGGGGCGACGTGGCTGGGGACTCCGCCGGGAAACGAAAACTGCCGGAACAGCTTCTTCATTCCCTCGGCATCGCGGCTGACATCCGGGTAGACCTCGCTGTAGGTCGCCTCCAGCCAGGCGTTGGCAATGAGCGCGGGGCCGCCATGTCCGGGGCCGATCACATAGATTACATCGAGGTCGCCTTCCTTGATGACACGGTTCAAATGGGCATAGATGAAGTTCAGTCCGGGCGTGGTTCCCCAATGGCCCAAAAGCCTCGGTTTCAGATGCTCTGGCGCGAGGGGACGGCGCAGAAGCGGATTGTCGTACAAATAAATTTGACCGACGGAGAGGTAATTTGCGGCGCGCCAGTAGGCATCGATGGCCGCCGAAGCCTCATCGCTCAAGGTTTGCTTCATCGTCGACCTCCGTGGCTTTGTCCGTTGGCGTCGGCCTTGTTTGCGAGGAGATCGTCACGGCCGCCCGCAACGCCTCGGCATCCGCCTCGGGCAATGAGGGGTTGATCGGCATCCCGCAAGCGGGCTGTGAACCGCCGGGCGGCGTTCGGGCCACAGATCGCCCAAGCGCCGCTTGTTCCGTCCCGCTGGAATTCGCTCATCCCTCCTGCCGTGTTTTCATATCGTTTTCCCGCCCACCGCATCCCGCTCCAGCAGGCCCAGGACGTCGTCGATCAGAATGGCTTCTTCGTCGACGGGCATCACATGCGCGGCGATTGGACTTCCCTCCGCGCTGATACGTCCATGATCGCCGATGATTTTCCGGTTTGACGCCTCGTCAAGAACGATGCCGAGCCGATTCAGGTTCGACAAAATCTTCCGGCGTATGTCGGGAGAATTTTCGCCGACGCCACCGCCAAACAGGATCGCATCGGCGCCGTTCATCGCCGCGAGGTAGGCGCCGATATATTTGCGTGCCCGATAGCAGTAGATCTCCACCGCGAGGGCGGACGCCTCGTCGCCGGAGGCCAACAGCTCGGGCATGTCCGCCGAGCGGCCTGAGAGCCCTAGGAGGCCCGATTGGTGGTTGAGGATCCGATCGAGGTCCTCGACCGACACCCCGCATCGCCTTTGCATATGGACTAGCAACCCGGGATCGACGTCTCCCGACCGCGTCGCCATCACCAAGCCTTCGACCGGCGTGAAGCCCATCGAAGTATCGATAGGCCGGCCGTCGCGTATGGCGGCGATCGAACAGCCCGATCCGAGCTGGACCGTGATGAGGCATCCACCCGTGCGGGCCCGCGGATTGGCGTGTTGCCAGCTGCGCAGCATCGACTGATGTGCCAACCCGTGAAAACCGAAGCGCTGCAGGCCGTTGGCCTCGGCGAGCTCTCTCGGCAGGGCGTACAGCCGGGCGGTGAGGGGTAATGTGGCGAAAAACGCAGTGTCGAAAGCCGCCGCCTGCCGTGCCGTGTTGCCGAACAGCGAGCGGCATGCTCGAATCCAGGAGACGGCGTGCGGATTGTGCAGCGGGGCGAGCGTAGAGACACCCAGGATCTGCCGTTCGATCTTTGCGGTCAACCAGCAGCTTTCCGTCAGTCGGCGACCACCATGGACGATCCGATGGGCTATGACATCGAATCCGCGCATCCCGATTTCACGAAGCAAGCCGCTCAAATGCGCTGCGAGCGCGGGCAAATCGGTGCCATGGGAAATTTCCATGCGCTTTCGCCCCAAAAGCTCCCGCTCAACGCCTGCTACCCGATAGGCGGCCAAACGCGATGACGAGCTGCCGATGTTTATGGTCAGGATCGAAATCAAAAATGGGTTTCTTTCCGGCCGTTCGGGCGGAACTCTGCCGCGATCAACTCGCCGTTCCCCGGCCAAGCGTCCGAATTACGGATAAACGCTTACATGGTTACCGACGGAAATTAGATTGAAACATTGAAGATCGACATCTGAACAAACCGCGCTCTTTTCACTTAGTCTCGGGGACCGGGCGCCGCGAAACGGTTCGGCAATTCTTCGATGAAGTGACGCTACTATAGCGGAGTCGTGCCAACCAACTAAACGATCCGATTCTTGAATGGAGCATTGGATGAATTTGACTGCGGTTATCGAATGGCCGATATGCGCGATCAGCGGTCGGCGTCCCCCAGAACAGCCTCCGAACCCGTCGCGTCATCGAGCAATTCAGACGTAATAGCCTCTTGGCGCAAGACATGCTCCTTGCGTCGAAACTGATCCATTTTCTCACCAATGTTGTGGTCCGCGGCCGCCATCACGAGCAGCTCACGGGCCAAGGA
>CAYVYD010000347.1:0-2556 GCA_964454415.1 uncultured Hyphomicrobiaceae bacterium
GGGAGGTGGTGCCGGCTGGAGGACTCGAACCCCCGACCTACTGATTACAAATCAGCCGCTCTACCATCTGAGCTAAGCCGGCGCGGACCCCGCACAACCATTATACGCCCATCGATTATACGCCCATCACAATGGAGTCTTAGGAGTCTTAATAACGCGGGCGCCCGACGCAGAGGCTTCCCCGGCGCGCCCGAATCGGCCAGGAGAGGGCGCGCGTCTTGTGTCTCGCCGGCAACCGGTATTATACCATCGGCAACTGGACCCGGCGCGTCAGTTACGTTAGATAGCAGACTCGTTATACGAGCTATCAAGAGTTACGCCGGAAATCGGCGGATCCAGTTTCGATGGTCGAACGCCTTTCACGTCCGTCGGCAACCATAAAACGCGGGGACCCTAACCGATGATCGTCGCATTGATGCTGCTATTGGTGGTCGTGGGCTCGGTCGCATTCCATCTCTGGAGCCCCTGGTGGTCGACGCCCATCGCTTCCAACTGGGGCTATATCGACGACACCATCACCATCACCTTCTGGATCACCGGCCTGGTGTTCATCGCCGTGCTCGGCTTCATGGCCTATTGCGTCTACCGGTTCCGCCACAAGGCGGGCCACAAGGCCCATTACGAGCCCGAGAGCCCGCGGCTGGAATGGTGGCTGACGGTGCTCACCGCCTTGGGTGTGGTCGCCATGCTCACCCCCGGCCTGTTCGTCTGGCAGCAATACATCACCGTGCCCGAAGGGGCGGACGAGTTCGAGGTGATGGGCCAGCAGTGGCTGTGGAGCTACCGCTTCCCGGGCAAGGACGGCCAGCTCGGCAAGACCGACCCGAGCGCGGTGACGGCCGATAACCCGTTCGGCATCATCCCCGGCGACCCGGCCGGCCAGGACGACGTGCTGGTGCTGGGCGACGACCTGCACCTCCCCCTCGACCGGCCCGTCAAGGTGCTGCTGCGCTCCCTCGACGTGCTGCACGATTTCTACGTGCCCCAGTTCCGCGCCAAGATGGACATGGTGCCCGGCATGGTGACCTATTTCTGGCTCACCCCCACGCGGACCGGAACCTTCGACATCCTCTGCGCCGAGCTGTGCGGCGTCGGCCACCACGCCATGCGGGGGCGGGTGGTGATCGAGGAGGAGGGCGACTACCGCGCCTGGCTCGGCGAGCAGCAGACCTTCGCCCAGAGCCTGGCCCGGGCGCAGGGCGCCAAACGCGTAACCAATCGGGAGGCCGGCGGCACCGTCCGCTAGCGCCCGGCAAGAAGCGAAAGACGAGGACGTCCCGATGGCTGCAGATGTCACAGACCGCGATATCGACTTCGTGCCCCCGGCGGAAGTCGAGGAGGTGGAGCTCTATCACGCCAAGAGCTGGATCACGAAATACGTCTTCAGCCAGGACGCCAAGGTCATCGCCATCCAGTATTCGATGACCGCCATCGCCATCGGCCTGGTGGCGCTGGTGCTCTCCTGGATGATGCGCCTGCAGTTGGGCTTCCCGGACGTCTTTTCCTTCATCGACGCCGACCACTACTACCAGTTCATCACCATGCACGGCATGATCATGGTGGTCTATCTCTTGACCGCGCTGTTCCTGGGCGGCTTCGGCAATTACTTCATCCCGCTGATGGTGGGCGCCCGTGACATGGTGTTCCCCTACGTCAACATGATCAGCTACTGGGTCTATCTGCTCGCCGTCCTGGTGCTGGTGGCGAGCTTCTTCGCCGAAGGCGGGCCCACCGGCGGCGGCTGGACGCTCTATCCCCCGCAGACCATCCTCCAGGGCACGCCCGGGCATGAGGGCGGCATCGTCCTGATGCTGGTCTCGCTCGCGCTGTTCATCATCGGCTTCACCATGGGCGGCCTCAACTACGTGGTGACGGTGCTCCAGGGCCGCGCCCGCGGGATGACGCTGATGCGCATGCCGCTCACCGTCTGGGGCATCTTCACCGCCACCGTGCTCGCGCTCTTGGCCTTCCCGGCGCTGTTCGTGGGCGCGGTCATGATGCTGCTCGACAAGCTCTTGGGCACCAGTTTCTTCATGCCGGCGATCGTCGAGCTCGGCACCCAGCTCTCCTATGGCGGCGGCTCGCCGCTGCTGTTCCAGCATCTCTTCTGGTTCTTCGGCCACCCGGAGGTCTACATCGTGGCGCTGCCCGCCTTCGGCATCGTCTCCGATTTGATCTCGGTGCACGCCCGCAAGAACATCTTCGGCTACCGCATGATGGTTTGGGCGATCGTCGCCATCGGCGGGCTCTCCTTCATCGTCTGGGCCCACCACATGTATGTGAGCGGCATGAACCCCTATTTCGGGTTCTTCTTCGCCACCACCACGCTGATCATCGCCATTCCGACCGCCATCAAGGTCTATAACTGGGTGCTGACGCTGTGGCGGGGCGACATCCACTTGACCATTCCGATGCTGTTCGCGCTCGGCTTCATCGTCACCTTCGTCAATGGCGGCATCACCGGGCTGTTCCTCGGCAACGTGGTGGTCGACGTGCCGCTGTCGGACACCATGTTCGTGGTCGCCCACTTCCACATGGTGATGGGCGTGGCGCCGA
>CAYVYD010000348.1:0-2544 GCA_964454415.1 uncultured Hyphomicrobiaceae bacterium
AGGCCGTGGCAGCGCGCGCAATTCTGATTGTAGCCGCTGGCGCCGATCTCGATGGCGAGCCTATCGCCCCGGTAAGGATTGGTATCGACCCACTCCTCGCCGAGCTGCTTCAAGCCGGTGGTGTCGACGGGCTGTGGCTGGACGTCGCCATGGGCGAGCGCGGTGTCCATCAGCGATGCCGAAACAGCCAGGATACAGGCCGCATCAAGAAGCCGGCCGACCGATTTTCGCATAAGCATTCACTCCACATCATCGCGCTCGCCGCCCCGCTGGCTGCCGGATCAATGGCGGGGACGCCGTCACCTGATTCAAGGGGGTCCGGAGGCGTGCGTTCCTTACACCGGTTGGCGTGCTGCCCGCCTCCCGGGCGTGCGGGCATGCACGGTCACCCGGGCGGGTCCATAGCGGCTCGCACGGCGTTGATCAAGTGCGCTCCGGGCTCAGGCCCCGCCGCCTCGCTCCGCCTGCACCCGGTATCCGCGTCCGCGCACGGTTTCGATCAGGCGGTTTTTGCCGTCCCCGTCCACCTTCTTGCGCAGGCGGGCGATGTAGACGTCGACCACGTTGGTGAGCGGGTCCTCGCTGTATCCCCATACGTTGTTGAGGATGAGGGTGCGCGAAAACACCTTGCCCGGCGCGCTCATCAACAGCTCCAGCAGGGCCAGCTCCTTGGCGGTGAGGTCGATGCGCCGGTCGCCGCGCCGCACCTCCAGGCGCTCGCGGTCGAAGGTCAGGTCGCCGACCTTCAGATCGCCGGGGGCGGTGCTGAAATTCTTGGCGCGCCGCACCAGGGCCTCGAGCCGCGCCAGCAGCTCCTCGAAATCGAACGGTTTGGTCAGATAGTCGTCGGCGCCGAAGCGGAGACCGCGAACGCGGTCGTCGGGGCGGTCGAGGGCGGAGAGGATGAGAATCGGGGTGAGCACGCCGGCGTGGCGCAGCCGCTGGCACACGTCGTAGCCGTGGATATCGGGCAGCATCAGGTCGACGATGATGACGTCGAACTCGTGGCCGTGCCCCAGGTCGAGCCCGTCCTGGCCGGTATGGGCAAGCGATACGACATGGTTTTCGGCGCGCAGTCCCCGGCCGATGAATTCGGCGACGCGCGGCTCGTCCTCGATCAGCAATACGTTCATCGTTCGATCATTCGTGATCGCGGCCGCCGGCCCCGGGCAGGCTCACGCGGACGGTGGTTCCGGCGTCGAGGGCGCTTTCGATGGCGATGCGTCCGCAATGGGCCTCGATGATGGCCTTGGCGACGGGCAGTCCCAGCCCGACGCCGTCGGCGTGGTGGTGGCTGGCATTGGCGCCGCGCCGGTAGCGCTCGAAGACGCGATCGAGCTCCTCGGCCCGGATGCCTATGCCGTCGTCGGTGACGGTGGCGACGAGGCGGCGGCCCGTGCGCGCGAGCTCGACCGATATATTGCCGCGCGGCCTGGAATAGCAGATGGCGTTGTCGAGGAGAATGAGAAACACCTGGCGCAGGCGGGCCTCGTCGCCCAGAACGACCGCGTCGGCGGCGCACCGGCAGGTGATGTCGAGCTCCTTCGGCGCCGCCATGACGCGGGCGTCCTCGCAGGCGTGAGCGAGGACATCGCCCAAGGAGACGCGATCATTGGCAAGGCAGGGCTCGCTGGCGTCGTGGCGGGCAATGAATAGCAGGTCGTTGACGAGGGCCGCCATGCGGGCGGACTGTTCGCTGATGCAGCGCAGCGCGCGGCGGTACTCGCGGCTGGTCTTGGACTTGCCCCGCAGGCTCACCTGGGCCTCGCCGCGGATGATCGTCAGCGGCGTGCGCAATTCGTGGCTAATGTCGGCCAGAAAGCGGCGGCGGGCCCGGTCGGCGGCCTCGAGCGCGCGGTTCGCCTGGCGCAATTCCTCGGTCCGCTTGGCCACCGCCTCCTCGAGCCGCGACTGGGCGCCCTCCAGGGCGGCGCGTTTCTGCTGCAGATCGGCGGCCATGCGGTTGAAGCTGCGGGCGAGGGAGGAAAACTCGTCGCTGCCCACGATGCGGATACGGTGGGTGAAATCGCCGGCGGCGAGCGCATTGGTGCCTGCGAGCAGGCCGGCAAGGGGGCGGCGCAGACCGCGCAGCAACAGCGCCAGGGAGCCCGCCGTGAGGGCGGCGGCGAGCAGGGCGTGGAGCTTCGCCGCCAGGCCGAGATTGGCGTAGAAGCGCATCGCCGCGCGGTCGGTCTGGCGGACCTCGTGGGCTTCGTCGGCGATGGCCGCCTCGATCCGCTGGTTGAAGGGGGACCGGGCGCCGACGCGCGTGATGATCCCGGACAGGCGCCCTGGATCCCGCGTCGGTCCGCTCCCGCCGCCGCCGGGCTCATGGAGGGCGCGTTCCAATTGGCCGATTTCAAATTCGATCGCCTGCAGCCGGTCGAGCTCCTGCTCCTCCTCGGCGCGTTCCTTGCCGGTGACGAAGGCGATTTCCGAGACGATCAGGTCGCGGGCACGGGCGAGATCGGCCGCGCTCCGGTCGGACGGCGCGGCGGCGCGCCCGTCGCCGCCGTCCAGACGGTGGGCTGCCGATTGCAGCGC
>CAYVYD010000349.1:0-2534 GCA_964454415.1 uncultured Hyphomicrobiaceae bacterium
AGGCGATGGCGGCGACGCTTGCCCATCGCGGCCCCGACGACCGGGGCGTTTGGGTGGACGCCGAAGAGGGCGCCGTCCTTGCCCACACGCGCCTTGCGATCATCGATCTTTCGCCCGCGGGCGCCCAGCCCATGGTCTCGAGCTGCGGCGGCTTCGTGCTGTGCTACAACGGCGAGGTTTACAACGCGGCCGAATTGCGCGCCGAGCTCGAAGGCAATGGGCGCGCCTTCCGCGGCCACTCCGACACGGAGGTGATCGTCGAAGGCTGCGCCGAATGGGGCGTCGAAGCGACGGTCAAACGCCTCATCGGCATGTTCGCGCTCGCGCTCTGGGAGCGGCGGGCGGGCCGCCTCACCCTGGTGCGCGACCGCCTCGGCATCAAGCCGCTCTATTGGGGGCGCCAGGGCGACCGCTTTCTGTTCGCTTCCGAGCTCAAGGCGTTCACGGCTCTGCCCGGCTGGAGGGGCGAGATCGACCGCGACGCGCTCGCCGCCTATATGCGCCTCGGCTACGTGCCGGCGCCGCAATGCATCTACCGCGGAATCAACAAGCTCGAGCCCGGCACCCTACTTACGCTGGAGCCCGACCGGAACGCGGACCCCGAACTCGGCCGCTACTGGTCGCTCGAGGAGGTGGTGGCCGAGGCGCGGCGCGAGCCGCTCGACCTTTCGGACGGCGAGGCCCGCGACGCGCTCGAATCGCTGCTCGGCGACGCGGTGAAACGGCGCATGGTCGCCGACGTCCCGCTCGGCGCCTTTCTCTCCGGCGGGGTGGATTCCTCCACCACCGTCGCCCTGATGCAGGCGCACAGCTCGCGTCCGGTGCGCAGCTTCACGATCGGCTTCCACGAGAGCGGCTACAACGAGGCCCGCCACGCCAAGGAGGTCGCCAGCCATTTGGGAACCGATCACACCGAGCTCTACGTCACGCCCCAGGAAACCCAGGACGTGATTCCCAAGCTGCCGACGATCTATGACGAGCCCTTCGCCGATTCCTCGCAGATCCCCACCTTCCTGGTCTCTCAGATGACGCGCGAGAGCGTCACCGTCGCGCTCTCCGGCGACGGCGGCGACGAGCTCTTTGGCGGCTACAACCGCTACGCCCAGGGCGCGCTCGCCGCCCGCATCGCCCGCACCCTGCCGATGCCGGCCCGCCTGGCGCTGCAGCGCGCGTTGACGGCGCTCCCGCCGCCCGCCTGGGACAAGCTGTTCCGCCTGGTGCCGGCCTCGGCACGGCCGCGAATGGCGGGCGACAAGATCCACAAGTTCGCCGTCGTCCTCGCCGAGGACGAGATGGGTTATTACCGCCATCTCGTCTCCCAGTGGGACGGCGCGTGGTCGCTGGTCAAGGGCGCGGGCGAGCCCAAGGGGCTCTATCAGGACGAGGCGATCATGAAGCGCTTCGACGACCACGTCGCGTGGATGCAATTCATCGACACCCTGACCTATCTGCCCGACGACATCCTCACCAAGGTCGACCGCGCCAGCATGGCGGTCGCGCTGGAGGCGCGCGTGCCGATGCTCGACCACCGGGTCGTGGAATTCTCCTGGCGGCTGCCCATGTCGATGAAGATACGCAACGGCCAGGGCAAGTGGCTGCTCCGCCAGGTGCTCTACCGGCACGTGCCGAAATCCCTGATCGAACGGCCCAAGATGGGTTTCGGCCTGCCGGTCAGCGAGTGGCTGCGCGGTCCCCTGAAGGCGTGGTGCGAGGACCTGATCGCGCCCGACGCGCTCGAGCGCGCGGGCTTCCTCGATCCGGCACCCATCCAGCAAAAATGGCGGGAGCATCTGGGTGGGGCGCGCAACTGGCAGTATTTTCTGTGGAACGTTCTGATGTTCGAGGCCTGGCGCCGGGAGAACGGTCTCTAGGGAAGGACGCCCTGGTTCCTCACGCCGCCTCGACCTGCGCCTGATCGGCGGCGCCGGGTTCGTCTGCCGCGGCTGGTGCGGCGACGACGGCTGGTTCACCCGGCATCTCCCCCAACGGCGCCGCCCGCCAATAGGCGATCACCCGCGCGCAGAACTCCCGCGGGCGCTCGGCGAACAGCCGCTCGCCGCGCGGCAGCGACGCTTCGCGCAACTCACCCTGACGGTTTGTGCAAATGTCGATGAAGCTTGCCTTGCCGTTCGCGCCGTAAGGCGCAGCGCCTTTCCGAAGGCGCAGCATCAGCACCGAGAGATCGTGGTCCTGGCCCAGCAGCCGCGACAGCTCGGAGGCCGTTTCCGCGCGCGCGCCCATCGCCGCCGGCCAGGCATGCCACAGCAGCTGCATGTGCCGCCAATGGTGCTGCGCGCTTTTTCGCCAATTGTGAAAGTCTTCGTCGCGGCCGGTCTTGAAGGATCGTTTGAAGTCGCGCCGCGCCTGGTGATAGGAGCTTTCGAGTCCGTCGGCGAGGTACCGCATGCTCCCCTTCGGTTTGAGCGAGCGGTAGCCCTCGCGCACGACGGTCAAGTCGTCGAGCGCTGCCGCAAGGCCGTTGCGACGCAGCTCGGCCTCCGCGTTCATGCGGTCCCGGTGAAGCTGCGCCTTGA
>CAYVYD010000350.1:0-1231 GCA_964454415.1 uncultured Hyphomicrobiaceae bacterium
GAACTCGTCGAAGCCGTGCATCGTCGGCAGGTGCTCGTCGCGGTCGCCCTGGTGGTTCTTGCCGAACTGCCCGGTGGCGTAGCCCTGGGCCTTCAGCACCGTGGCCATGGTGACGTCGCTGTTCTGCCAGCCCTGGGCCGCCCCCGGCAAGCCGACCTTGGTCATGCCGGTGCGGACCGGAACGTTGCCGCCGATAAAGGCGGCCCGCCCCGCGGTGCAGCTCTGCTGCGCGTAATAGTCGGTGAAGGCCACCCCTTCATTGGCGATGCGGTCGATGTTGGGCGTGCGGTATCCCATCATGCCGCGGTTGTTGTGGCTGATGTTCCAGGTGCCGATGTCGTCGCCCCAGATGACGAGGATGTTCGGCTTCTTGTCCTGGGCCTGGGCAGGGCCCGGCGCGGCAAGGCCCAGCGCCGCGAGCGACAGCAGCCCGGCGAATAAAACCATCGGATATCTCATGAGTTTCCTGCCCCCCAAGCATGATTCGGCGCACCGCCCGCGCGGTGCCGATCAAAAAAGTATGGCATGAAATGGCAAACCCGTCAGCCGTTCCGGGGCGGGCCGTGTGCGCCGGCCTTGCCGGACCTCCCGCGGCGCCGCGGGCGGCATGCAGCGGTGTTATCCGGCGCCGGCGGCGGCGCTGCGGCGGGTCAGATAATCGAGCGCCGGCGACAGCGCGCAGACAACGGCGAAATTGACCGCCAGCGAATAGAGCGCGGCGTAGCCCGGCACGCTGACCCCGAAGATCTCGAGCGGATAGATCGACGAGCCGAAGCCCCGCGCGGCGGCCATGGCGGTGCCGCTGGCGGTGCCCGCCGCCCAGCCGAGGAGCAGCGCGCGCGCGTTGAAGCCCCGCGTGTAAAGCCCGAGCAGGATCGGCGGCAGCAGTTGGATGATCCAGATGCCGCCGAGCAGCTGGAGCTGGATGGCGTAGGTCTGCGGCAGGGCGAGGATGAAGGCGACCGCGCCCACCTTGACCACCAGCGAGACGATCTTGGCCATCCGCGCCTCGTCCGCGTCGCTGCAATCGGGGCGGATGAATTCCTTGTAGAAATTGCGCGTGAACAGGTTGGCGCAGGCGATCGACATGATCGCGGCGGGCACCAGCGCGCCGATGGCGATGGCCGCGAACGCCACGCCCACGAACCACGAGGGAAAGGAGGCGAGGAACAGCGCCGGCACCGCGAAGTTGGCCCCGAACCGCTCGAAGCCCGCCGCGTGGGCCGGGTCC
>CAYVYD010000350.1:1331-2522 GCA_964454415.1 uncultured Hyphomicrobiaceae bacterium
GCGAAGATCGCCCCGTAGCCGCCGAGCTTGGCGGGGATGATCACCACCGCGGCGAACACCGTGACGAAGATCAGCGTGTCCTTGACGATGGCGATCAGCGCCGGCGCCCGCAGCCCGCTGGTATAGGTGAAGGCGGCGAGGATGACGAAGGCGATGACCAGCGGCAGATGGCCGGCGAGCCCGCCCGCGTGAAAGCCGAGCGCGCCGATCACCACCTCCATGCCGACCAGCTGGAGCGCGATATAGGGCATGGTGGCGACGATGCCCGTCAGCGCGAAGGCGAGCGCCAGCGCGCGGCTGCCGAAGCGGTCGCGCACGTAGTCGGCGGCGGTCACGTGGCCGCGCCGGTGCGCGATCTCCCACAGCCGCGGAAACACCAGATAGAGGATCGGGTAGATCAGGATCGTGTAGGGCACGGCGAAGAAGCCCATCGCGCCGGCGCCGAAGACGAGCGCCGGCACCGCGATGAAGGTGTAGGCGGTGTAGAGGTCGCCGCCCAGCAGGAACCAGGTGACGACCGTGCCGAACCGGCGCCCGCCCAGGCCCCATTCGTGCAGCTGGTTGAGGTCGGCCTTGCGCCAGCGCGCCGCCACGAAGCCGAGCCAGGTGACCAGCAGGAACAGCGCCACGAAGACGGCCGTCGCCACGGGGTCGAGGCTCATGCCGCTCACAGGATATCTCCGGGAACGCCGTCCGCCTCGTCGTCCAGCGCCTTCTCGCCTCGCGCGGCCCCGCCCTCGATCAGGTAGACCGCGAGCACGATCGCCGAACCGATCACGATCCAGGCGAGCTGATACCAGTAGAAGAAGGGGATGCCCGCGAGCGCCGGCTCGACGCGGTTGTAGGAGGGCACCCACGCCATCGCCGCCAGCGGAATGAGGAACAGCAGGCGCGGCCAATGCCGCCCCCGGCCGGGCTTCGCCTTGTTGCGCGTCATCGCCTCTCTTGCCTCCCCCCGGGCGGCGTTGCGCGGGATCGCGGTCCACCCCTCATCGCCGCCTCGCCAATTCGCCCGTCCGCCAATTCGCCCGATCGCCAGGGCTCCAAGTCACCGGGGAATGCCGTATTTTCGCGCCCCTGGCAAGCCGCCGCGCCGTCCTGGCCCCGAGCCCGTCCCTGGCCGTCGCCGCCCCCGAGCCCGTCCCCGCGCGGGCGGGAATCCAAATGGGCGGTCCGGCTTGGAGGGCGGCG
>CAYVYD010000351.1:0-2516 GCA_964454415.1 uncultured Hyphomicrobiaceae bacterium
CAGGGACGACCAACGAGAGGCGTCGAGCGGCGCAGCCGCGACAGGGACGACCAACGAGAGGCGTCGAGCGGCGCAGCCGCGACAGGGACGACCAACAAGAGGCGCGGAGCGCCCGCAGGCCGCGACAGGGACGACCAACAAGAGGCGGGGAGCGCCCGCAGGCCGCGACAGGGACGTATCAAAGTATCTCCAACACCGCCTCGGGCGGGCGGCCGAGCGCCGCCCTCTCGCCCTTGACCACGATCGGCCGCTCGATCAGCACCGGGTGCTCGTGCATCGCCGCGATCAGCGCCTTGTCGCTCAAGCCCGCCTGGTCGAGGCCGAGGTCGCGGTAGATCAGCTCGCCCTTGCGCATGATGTCGCGGGGGCCCACGCCCAGCTTCTTCAGGATTTCCTCGAGCTCGGCCTCGCTCGGCGGGTTTTCCAGATAGTCGACGACGTGCGGTTCGATGCCCCGCTCCTTGAGCAGCGCCAGCGTCGCCCGCGACTTCGAGCATCTGGGATTGTGGTAGATCGTGACCGTCATCGCTCCTCGCCTCATGTCTCGTATTTTGCGGCCCATTCCTCGGCCTTGTGGCCCGTCATCTGCGCCACCGACCGGAGTCCATTTTGGCTCAAATGGCCACAAATCGCTTGGGCGATCTCGCCGAAGAGCGGCGGACCGGCGAAGACCAGCCCGGTATAGAGCTGGATCAGCGAGGCGCCGGCCTCGATCTTGGCGACGGCGCGAAGCCCCGAGTCGATCCCGCCGACGCCGATCAGCGGCAGCCGTCCTTCGCTGAGCAAGTAGACCTTGGCGAGCATCGCCGTCGAGCGCTCGAACAGCGGCCGCCCCGAGAGCCCGCCTTGGTGCCGCGCGAAGGCGCGGTCCGCGAGCCCACCGCGGACGAGCGTCGTGTTGGAAACCATCACGCCGTCGACCTTATGCGCTTCGAGACAGGCGACCGTTTCGGCGAGCGCCTGCGGATCCATGTCCGGCGCGAGCTTGACGACGATGGGCGGCGTGGCCGCGGCCTTTTCGCGCGCCGCCATCACCCGGGCGAGCAGCTCGTCCAGCGCCTTGGCCTCTTGGAGCGCGCGCAGCCCCGGCGTGTTGGGCGAGGAGATGTTGATGGTGAGGTAGTCGGCGGCGCCGGCGAAGGCCTCGACGCCCTTGACGTAATCGGCGATCCGGTCGCGCGAGTCCCGGTTGGCGCCGATATTGACGCCGAGCACGCCCTGGCGCGTTGCGGGGAGGCGCGCGAGACGCGCGAGCGCCGCCGCGTGACCCTCGTTGGGGAAGCCCAGCCGGTTGATCACCGCGTGGTCCTCCACCGAGCGGAAGACGCGCGGGCGCGCGTTCCCCGCCTGGGCCAAGGGCGTCAGCGTCCCCACCTCGGCGAAGCCGCAGCCCATCTCCAGGAACGCCCGCGCCACGCGCGCGTCCTTGTCGAAGCCGGCCGCGAGCCCCACCGGGTTGGCGAAGGAGAGCCCCATGACGGTTTGCGCGAGCCGGGGGTCGTCGCCCTCCTCGGCGCGGGGATAGAACCCCGCCTCGAGCGCGCGCAGCGTCAGCTCGTGCGCGGTCTCCGGCTCTAGCGCGCGCAGCAGCTGCAACGCCAGTTGCGAGAGCGCCCCTAGCATCGCGCGTCTTGCCGGATATCGAGGATTTCGCCCAACGCCATGCGCCCTACAATCGGCAGGCGGGGCGGCGGACGCAAGCCTCATCAAGACCTTATGGTTGCGGGACACGGACTCGAATGTCCCCTTCGTCACCCCCGGGGCCGGTCCCGGGGGTCCATTGGGGCGGTAACCGCGTCCGCCGTTATGAATCCGGTAGGCCCTATTGGATGCCCGGTACGAGACCGGACATGACGAGCAAAACCATCCTAACGCCCTCTCCACTCATGCCGGGGAGCACGCGAAGCGCGCGTCTCGAAGCGTGAGGAGGCGCGTCAGCGCCATCTCGAAGCATGAGCGCCGTCCCCGCCTCGCCGTTCCCACTCCCCTTCGTCACCCCCGGGCTTGTCCCGGGGGTCTAATGGGGCAGCGCCCGCAAACACCAGAGCCAACCCAACGAGCCCCAGTGGATGCCCGGTACGAGCCCGGGCATGACGCTTTCCTCTTTCGTCATCACCGGCCTTGTGCCGGTGATCCAATAGGGCTGTTGCGGCAGACCGGCCTGGATCGCCCCAGTGGATGCCCGGACCGGGTCGGGGTATCACGGAAACAACAATCCCAGCGCCCGCCCATGCGGAGGCGCACACCAGGCACGTCTCGAAGGGTCAGCGCGTCCCGCGAACAATTGCCCGAAGGGCATAAGGAGAATGCCGGAAACTTCACGCCGCGGAATAGGGCTCCGCCTTGATCACCGCCGTGAGGTCGAGCGGCCCGTAGAGATGCGGGAACAGCGCCCCGCCCCGTGCCGGCTCCCACTGGAGCGCGTCGCCCAGCGCCTCCGCGTCCACCGTGAGCAGCATCAGATCTCCCTGGCCGCCGAAATGCCTTTCCGCCGTCTCGGCCAACTGCTCGGCGGT
>CAYVYD010000352.1:0-2488 GCA_964454415.1 uncultured Hyphomicrobiaceae bacterium
CCCGATACGCCCTTCGTGCCTTTGCTTGATCCTGGCGCAAATGCGCGCCGTCGGAATGCTTCCATATGAAGAGGAAAGGCTCTAACGGATGCGGGCGAGGGGCCGCGACATCCGCGCCCGCCAAAGGGCGTCTCCCCCGCGGCGCCACTTTGCGATTATAATCCAGAGCTCAAACGACACTTAAAAACGACGATCGAATGGGGAGGTTGGCGGAATGTTGAGGTTTATTTGGGCGGCAGCGCTGATGGTCGTCGCGCTCGCCGCGTCGGCTTCGGCCCAGGTCCAGCTCACCAAGGCGCCCGAGGGGGCTGAGGTCTATTTCATCATGCCCCAGGACGGCGCCACGGTCTCGAGCCCCGTCACGGTGAGCTTCGGCCTCAAGGGGCTGGGCGTCGCGCCCGCGGGAACCGAGCGGGAGAAGACCGGTCATCACCATTTGCTGATCGACCAGAAGCTCGAGGACTACGGCGCGCCGATTCCCTCCGACGAAAACCACATCCACTTCGGCGGCGGACAGACCGAAACCACGATCGAGCTCACGCCCGGGAAACACACGCTTCAGCTGATCGTCGGCGACCTCAACCACGTGCCTCACGATCCGCCGGTCGAATCGAAGGTGATCACGATCACCGTGAAGTGAGCCGCGGGGCTCAGGCGCCCGGCTTAATGAATTTGAGCGTCATCCGGTCGCTTTCGCCGATGGCGAGATATTTCTCGCGGTCGTGCTCTTTGAGGAACAGCGTCGGCGGCAGCGTCCACACGCCTCTGGGATGGTGGTGGTCATCGCGCGGATTGGCATTGATCTCCGACTTCCCGACGACCTCGAAGCCGGCCGCCTTGGCCAGCTGGATCACCTGCTCCTCCTGCACGTAGCCGGACTTAGCCTGGGGATCGGGAAATCCGTCCGCGTCGGCGCGGTGCTCGACGACGCCCATCACTCCGCCGGGCTTGAGCGCCTTGTACATCGCCTCGAACACCTCCCGGTCGAAGCCGTGCAGCATCCAATTGTGGACGTTGCGGAAGGTCAGCACCATGTCGGCCGACCCCTCGGGCGCGATCGCGGTCTTGGACTTGGAGAGTTCGGTGACGATCACCTTGCCGTAGACGTCAGGCCGGGCCGCGAGCTTCTCGTGATACTGCTTCAGGCGCTCCTGAATGAGGCTTCGCTTCTCGTCCCGGTCCCAGCTCGCCGCATAGAGCGTGCCGCTCTCCTTGAGATAAGGCGCCAGGATCTCGGTGTACCAGCCAAGCCCCGGCCACACCTCGACCACCGTCATGCCAGGCTCGATGCCGAAAAAGGTCAGGGTCTCGTATGGATGGCGAAATTTGTCGCGCGCGATGTTCGCGGGGTCGCGGTGGGTGCTGGCGATCACCGCCTTGAGGGCGGCGTCGCCGATCTCGGCGGGCGGTTGCGCCCGCCCGGCGCGCGGCGGGACCGCGGCGGCGGCCACGGCCAAGACGGCGAGAAGGATGAACGGCTTTGGCAAGGAGATGATCGGCACGGTGCGGCTCGCTGCGCGTTGGAAGGGGGACGCGAATGACCGATCCATATTAGGCAATTTGCCCGGCGCTGCGAAGCGCCGCCAGCGGCGCGGATCGAATTCGGTTGACATATAAAGATATCTTTATATCGTGAATTTCTTCTTGGAGAAGCATCAGGAACCCTTCGCGTCATGTCCGATCAGCTTTCCAGCACCGCCGCGCTGGCCTGCCTCAAGGCGGCGGCCGAAGCGACAAGGCTGCGGCTGCTGGCATTGCTGGCCTTGGGCGAGCTCAATGTCAGCGATCTGACGCGGATCCTGGGGCAGAGTCAGCCCCGCATCAGCCGCCATCTGAAGCTGCTCGCCGACGCCGGGCTGATCGAGCGTTTCCGCGAGGGCAGTTGGGTATTTTTCCGCCTCGCCGAGACCGGCGCCCCCGCACAACTGGCGCAGGGCTTCATCCGCAGCCTCGATCAGGACGACGTGGTGCTGCGCCGCGACCGCGACCGCGCCGGCGCCGTCCGCGACGAGCGCGTCCAGGCGGCCCAGGCCTATTTCAAGGCCCACGCCGCCCAATGGGACCGCATTCGCGCGCTGCACATCGCCGAGGATCAGGTCGAAGCCGCCATGCTGCGTGCCCTGGGGCCGGGCCCCTTCGATCTGCTGGTCGACCTCGGCACCGGCACGGCGCGCATCCTGGAGCTGTTCGCGCCGCATCTGCGCCGCGGCATCGGCATCGACATCTCGCCCGAAATGCTCGCCTATGGCCGCGCCAAGCTGGAGCAGGCGGGGCTGCGCCATTGTCAGGTGCGCCAGGGCGACATCTTGAGCCTGGGGCTCGCCAACGGCGCCGCCGACGCGGTGGTGCTGCATCAGGTACTGCATTTCCTGAGCGACCCCACGCCCGCTTTGCGCGAGGCCGCCCGCATTCTCAAGCCCGGCGGCCGCCTGCTGGTCGTCGACTTCGCCGCCCATGGGCTCGATTTCCTGCGCGAGGAGTTCGCCCA
>CAYVYD010000353.1:0-2487 GCA_964454415.1 uncultured Hyphomicrobiaceae bacterium
ACGCCTTGGGCTTGAGCAGGCCCTCCTCGTCCTCCTTGCCGACCACGGCGGCCTCTAGCACCGCCTCGTGTGCGAGCAGGGCGGACTCGACATCGAAGGGCGAGACCCAGTTGCCGCTCACCTTGAACATGTCGTCGGCCCGCCCGCAATAGTAATAGAGCCCGTCCTCGCCGCGGCGGTAATTGTCGCCGGTGCGCGTCCACTCGCCCGCGAAGGTGGTCCGCGTCTTCTCGCGCTGGTTCCAATAGCCCTCTCCCGCCGACGGCCCCGAGACCAGCAGCTCGCCGATCTCGCCGTCGCCGACCTCCGCCCCCTCGGCGTCGACGATCCTCGCCCGGTAGCCAGGCACCGGGACGCCCGAGGCGCCATAGGCGACCTTGCCCGGCCGGTTTGAGATGAAGATGTGCAGCATCTCGGTCGAGCCGATGCCGTCGATGATGTCGGCGCCGACCTTGGCGCGCCACTGCTCACCCAGCTCCTTGGGGAGCGCCTCGCCGGCCGAGACGCAGAGCCGCAGCTTCTCCGAGCCCGCGCCAGCGCAAATGTCCGGATGGGCGAGCATCGCGGCGTAGAGCGTCGGCACGCCGTAGAAGAGCGAGGGGTTGTGCTCCCGCATCACCCCCATCACCGCCTCGGGCGTGGGACGATCCGGGAGCAGAACGGTGGTGGCGCCCACCGACATCGGGAACGACATGCCGTTGCCGAGGCCGTAGGCGAAAAAGAGCTTGGCGGCGGAGAACACCACGTCGTCCTCGCTAATGCCGAGCACCGACTGGCCGAATAACCTAGCGGTGTGCATCGGGCTCGCGTGCAAATGCTTGACCCCCTTGGGGCGCCCGGTCGAGCCGGAGGAATAGAGCCAGAAGGCGGTCTCGTCGCGGCAGGTGGCGGCGGTCGGGGCCTCGGGCGATGCCTCGGCCAGCGCCGCCTCGAAATCGATGGTGCCCTCGGGCGCCGCGCCGTCGGAGACGAAGAGGGTCTTCAGGCCGGGGAGGTCCTTCAGCAGCGGCTCGATCTTGTCGAGCAGGGGGGCGGCGATCACGGCGGCGGAAGCGCGCGAGTCGGCGAGGATGTAGGCGTATTGATCGCCCGTAAGCAGGGTGTTGAGGGGGACCGGGATGACGCCCGCCCGCAGCGCGCCCCAGAACGCCACCGGCAGCGCGCGGGTGTCGAGCATGATGAGCGCCAGGCGCTGCTCGCGGGCGACGCCACGGGCGCGCAGCGCGTTGGCGAAGCGGCGGGTGCGCTCCTGGAGCGCGCCATAGGTGAGGCTGCCCGAGGGGTCGATGAAGGCCGGCTTCGCCCCGCGTCCATCGGCGACGTTGCGGTCGACGAAGTCGGAGACCGCGTTGTAATCGCGCGGTATCGCCCTCCAATCCGCTCCGGCCTCGTCCATCTGCACGCTCACGCCCGGCCTCGGGCCCGCCTCCCGCGGCCGTCCCGTCCGGTCCCTTGGCTCCCCGGTAGCGCAGCGGCGAAAACGCCGTCAACACCCTAGCCCGCGACTCGTGCACAATAATGCCGGTCCGCGCCGCGCGCCACCCGGCCTCGGATCAGCCCCATCGCGGCGGCCGGTCCTCGCGGTAGGCCGCCATCGCCTCGGCGAAATCGGGCGCCTCGACCGAGCGCCTCTGCCGGTCGAGATATTTCTCGTAGAAGGCGTCGTAGCCGAGGTCGAAGCAGTCGAGCAGCATCTCCTTGGAATGGCGGCAGCCGGCCGAATTGCTCTTGGCGTATTCCCCGATCCAGCCCTCGAAGGCGGCCTTGGGATCGCCGTCGCCGACCAGGTGATCGACCAGGCCGATGCGCTCGGCCTCGACGCCGTCGATCATGTTGCCCCTGATGATCAGCGCCTTGGCGCGCCCCAGGCCGACGTAGCGGGCGAGCCGCCAGGTGCCGAGCCCCGGGATCAGCCCCTCCATGATGGCCGGCAGGCCGAGCTTGGCGCTTCGCGTGCAGACGCGGATGTCGCTGGCGAGCGCGAGCTGCAGCCCGCCGCCCAGCGCGTAGCCGTGGATCAGGCAGAGCACCAGCTTGTCCATGGTCTCGACGACGCGGAGCGCGCTGTCCCACATGTCGAAATAGGAGAGGTCGATCGCGCCGGCGGAAAGGTCCTTGAGGTCGATGCCGGTGGAGAAGGCCCGGCCCTCGCCGGTGATCGCCAGCATGCGCAGCTCCTCGTCGGCGGCAATTCGTTCCGCCGCCTCAAGCAGCTCGCGCGCGCCGGTCATGGCGACGGCGTTCAGCCGGTCCGGTCGGCGCAGCTCGAGCCGCCCCAGCGGGCCTTGCTTGGTGTAGGCGAGGGTCTCGTAGCTCGCGGCCATTCCTCGTCCTCCATTGTCGATGGTCTTGGATTGGCCCCAAGCGAAGGGCGGCGGCGGCCGCTTGTCAATGGCTTGGCTCGGCGGCCCCGAGGCGGCTCAGCCCTAGGTTGAGGACTCATAAATAGCGCGCAATTCTGTTTGGTTTCGAGGGTTCGGATGCAAG
>CAYVYD010000354.1:0-2485 GCA_964454415.1 uncultured Hyphomicrobiaceae bacterium
GGCGCGCTCAACGCGGCGCCCGAAAGCTGGATCGTGGCAGGGCTCGCGGACGCGACTCTTCTGGTGGTCGAATGGAACAGAACGCGGCGGGAGACGGCGGCCGAGGCGGTACGCCAGCTCAAGGCCGCCAATGCGGCTCTCACCGGTGTGGTGCTCAACCGGGCGGATCCGGCCGAGCTCGCCGAAAGCGGCGAATTCATGCCTCGCGGCCGCTTTCGGGTGCCGGCATTCGGGCGCGGGCGCAATGGCGCGACCGCGCCGGTGGCGGGAGCGCGGCCCTTCGGCGAAGGCCTGTTCGGAGGAGCGGGCGAATAGGCGCGGCCCGCCAATTGACCGGACGGCCGTCGCGGGCGGCACTTTCGATCCAACCAGCGGCATCGCAATGCTCGCGCGGGCCAGCATGATGGTTCCGGGCAGCGGGGGTGCTCGTCTCGGTCTTCGGCTCCAGTCCGCGGCAAACGTACGAGGCTGTCCGGAAGCGGCCGAGGCCGCGCGCACCGGCAGTGGTGGAAGGTCAGACCGCAACCGGTTGCCTGATGCGCAGATCGTCGTCGAGGAACCCATCCGCCAACAGCTTCCTGATATGGGCGATGCGCTGGTAGCGGGGCCCCTCGAAGTCCTCAAGCGTGATGCCGGCCCTCGTGTAAGCCTGATAGAGCTGCTCGGCGCCCCTTCGCGCGTCCCATTGCGGCTTGTAGGCCGGGAGGACACGGCTGATCTTGTCGAAGTTCACGCGGTAGGAGCGATTGTCGGGACCAGCATCGGGGGCGTACTCCAAGCGGCACCCAGGGATCACCTCAGCAACGATCTGGGCGATTTCGCGGATGCGGTAGTTGTGCGCGGTCTGCCCCACGTTGAAAGCCTGATTGAAAACCGCTTCCTCGGGCGCCTCGAGCGCGGCGATGAACGCCTGGGAGATGTCCTCGATGTGGACGATCGGCCGCCAAGGCGTGCCGTCGGACTTGAGGTAGATGCTCCCCTTGGTGACGGCCCAGGCGACGAGGTTGTTGAGAACGATGTCGAAACGCAGCCGGGGCGATACGCCATAGGCCGTGGCGGGGCGCATATAGGTTGGGCAGAAGCCATCGCCGGCGAGCTTTGACACGTCCTGCTCGGTGCGCACCTTGGAAATGCCATAGGCCGTGAGCGGCTTCAGCTCCCCCGTCTCGTCGATCATTTTCTCGCCCGCCAGCCCGTAGTTGCTGCAGGAGGAGGCGAACAGGAACCGTCTGACGCCCGCTTTCTTGGCGAGCTCGGCCAACCGCACACTGGCAAGATGATTGATATCGTAGGTGAGCTGCGGATTAAGGTCGCTCAGGGGGTCGTTGGAGAGGCCCGCAAGGTGGATGATGGCGTCGACGCCCGCCACGTCCCCGAGCTTGAGATAACGCACGTCCTCGCGCAGGGTCGGCACGGATACGATCGGACCCCCCTCGGCAAAGGTGCACCGCTCATAGAGGTCGGTGTCGCAGCCAAAGACCTGGTGTCCTGCCGCGATCAATTTGGGCACCATCACGGTGCCGATGTAACCCAAATGGCCCGTAACTAGGACTTTCATAAGCTAGTTCCTTCGTAAGATGCTGTTCGCCCCGACGGTGTCGGCAATTGGCGTTGAGAGACTTGCGCGGGCAACCGGTCAGACCGCCGCGGTCGTCAACTGGTGCTCTTCCAGCCACGTCTCGCCCCGGAAATGACGATACTGTTCGGCGCGCAGCCGATCGGCCATTCGTCCTTCAGGCAGTTGCACATCGCTGTAGGTGAGGACGGCGTCCTTGGCGACGTCGCGCAGCAGGCGACAGCCCTCGACGAGCCCTTCAGGCAGGTAGCGCCCGCTCGACATCTCGTCGGCGTTCACGGCCTCGCCGTAAGTCATGTACATGCCGTATCCGTCGAGAACCTCGCCACGTTTCAAGTCGCGCTTGGCGACGGCGCAGACCTCTACGACCGGTCCACCCAGCGGGCGCGCGACGTTGTCACGGAACAACACAACCCTGGCGATGGCGTTGTGCACCTCGAAGTGCACTAGGTGATAGGGCACGAAGAACGAGTGGAGCGGCCCCTCTCCCATCTTGTAGAGATTGAGGTAGTGCTGCTGCTTGGGGTCCGGGTGCTCGGCCAGGCAATACACCTTGGTCAAGGGCGTCCCCACGACGTAATCGATGATTCCGCCGCGCTTGCGGAGCTCCTCAATGTCATAGAGCTCGCCGATCTTCATGACGTCGCCGCGGTACTCCTGGCCGCGCGACATGCCGCGCGAAACCACACCGAAGCCCGTCGCGTTGGCAACGATGGCCTGCTCGAAGTTGAGCTTCGACCCGTCCGCGAAGCTCGTGACCATCGTCGGATTCTGGCCCCAGCGCTCGGCCCACTCCTTCTGGGTGGCCGGTGTGCGATAGCGATCCTGAAGGCCTTTGACGTTGCCCATGACGCGGGGTGTAAGCCCGAGCCCCTTGACCCACCGGTAGAGGTTCATCTGCACGCCGGG
>CAYVYD010000355.1:0-2482 GCA_964454415.1 uncultured Hyphomicrobiaceae bacterium
TCAGTGATAGCCCTCGCCGGCGCCCACCTTGCCGCGGAAGGTCCAATAGACGAGCACCGTGTAGCCGATGATGAGCGGCAGCGCCAGCAGCGTGCCGACCAGCAGGAAGATCTGCGATTCGGGCGCCGCGGCCGTCTGCCAGATGGTCAGTCCCTCGGCCCCCGCGGCGGGAGGAACGAGATACGGGAAGGTCGAGATCGCCAGGCCGGCGAAGCTCAGCAGGAACAGGCCGATCGCGGAAGCGAAGGGCACCAGGTCGCGGCCCCCCCTGATGCCCCGGTATCCGGCATAGGCGACGAGGGCGGTGAACAGGGGGACCGGCCAGAGATAGAGGATGTTGGGGATGCTGAACCAGCGCTGGGCGATGCGCTCGACCGTGAGCGGCGTCCACAGGCTGACCGCCGCGATGAAGAGGAGGACGGCGGCCAGCAGCGGCAGGGCCAGGCGCCGCGCCCTGGCGGCAAGCGCGCCTTCGGTCTTCAGCGTCAGCCAGCCGGCGCCCAGCAGCGCGTAGCCGGCCGTCAGCCCCGCGCCGCAGAGCAGCGAGAACGGCGTCAGCCAGTCGAAGGGCCCAGCGGCGAAGGCGCCGTTCTCCAACTTGATGCCCTGGATCAGGCCGCCGAGCACCAGCCCCTGAGCGAAGCTCGCCACGGTGGAGCCCAGCCAAAAGGCGACGTCCCAGGACCGGTGGCGCGGCTTCGAGAGGAAGCGGAACTCGAAGGCGACGCCGCGGAAGATCAGCGCCAGCAGCATCGCGATGACGGGGATGTAGAGCGCCGGCATGACGATCGCGTAGGCCTTGGGAAAGGCAACCCAGAGGCCGCCGCCGCCCAATACCAGCCAGGTCTCGTTGCCGTCCCAGAAGGGAGCGACCGAATTCATCATTTGATCGCGTTGTTTTTCATCGCGAATTGCGGGAAACAGGATGCCGAGCCCCAGGTCGAATCCGTCCAGGATCACGTACATGGCGACCGCGACCGCGATCAGCGAGGCCCAGACGACCGGCAGCCAATAGGCGATTTGATCCATCGGCGTCACCGGCGCTTGCGCGCCCTCCCTTGTGCCCTGCGGGCCGCCGAAAGCGGCCGGTTCGGCCAGCCGCCTTCCGGCACGCCGGCGGCGGTCTCGGTCGGGCCTTCGTGGATCAGCCGGTTGATGTAGTGGATGCCGGCGGAGAAGATGACGCCGTAGACGACGACGAACAGGACCAGCGAGGCGCCGACGCTGGCGTCGGGAACGGGCGAGACGGCGTCGGCGGTGCGCAGCAGCCCGGTCACCACCCAGGGCTGACGGCCGACCTCGGCGACCACCCAGCCGGCGATCAGCGCCACGAAACCGAGCGGCCAGGACCACCAGGCGAGCCGCAGATAGAGACGGTTCTCGAGCAGCGTGCCCCGCCGCCACAGGATGGCGCCCGCGGCCGCCAGCGCGATCAGCCACAATCCGATGCCCACCATCAGGCGGAAGGCGAGGAAGGGCAGCAGGATCGGCGGCCGGTCGTCGGGCGCGAACTGCTTCAGACCGGGAAACAGGCCGTCGAGCTCGTGGGTGACGATCAGGCTCGCGCCCTTCGGAATCGAGACCTCGTAGGCGTTGGATTGCGTCTTCTCGTCGGGCAGCGCGAACAGCACCAGGGGGGCGGGTTGCTCGCCGTCCCAATGGGCCTCGATCGCGGCGACCTTGGCGGGCTGGTATTTGGCCGCGTCGAGGCCGTGCCGGTCGCCGATCAGGAGCTGCAGCGGCGCCAGCACCAGCGCCAGGCCCAAACCCATATGCGCCATGGTGCCCGCATGGTCCAGGTGGATGCCGCGCAGGCGGTAGCGGGCGCCGACGGCGAGCACCACGAAGGCGGTGGTGAGGTAGGCGGCCGCCGTCATGTGGGCGAAGCGCATCGGGAAGGTCGGGTTGAAGATCACCTCCAGCCAGTCGGAGGGATAGATGATCCCGTCGCGGACCTCGAAGCCCGCCGGATACTGCATCCAGCTATTGGCGGCGAGGATCCAAAAGGCCGAGAGCAGGGTGCCGAGGGCGACCATCAGCGACGCGGTGAAATGCAGCCATGGCGGCACCCGGTTCCAGCCGAACAGCATGATCCCCAGAAAGGTCGCCTCCAGGAAGAACGCGGTCAGCACCTCGTAGCCGATCAGCGGACCCACCACGTTGCCCACGGTTTCGGAGAACCCGCTCCAATTGGTGCCGAACTGGTAGGACATGACCACGCCCGAGACCACGCCCATGGCGAAGGAGACGGCGAAGACCTTGGTCCAGAAGCGCGCCAGCAGGTGGTAGCGGTCCGCGCCGCCCGCGAGCCACATGCCCTCGAGCGTCGCGATCCAGGCCGAGAGCCCGATGGTGAAGGTCGGAAAGATGATGTGGAAGGTGACGGTGAAGGCGAATTGGAGCCGCGACAGCATGACGGCGTCGAAATCCATCGCCATTCGCTTGGTTCCGTCCTAGCGGGCGTGGCCGCCGCGCGGCGGCC
>CAYVYD010000356.1:0-2471 GCA_964454415.1 uncultured Hyphomicrobiaceae bacterium
GCACGCCGGTGGTGGTCGAGACGCGTATCGAGGAGGGCTTCAAGCTCACCCCCGAGGCGGTTGCCCGGGCGATCACCAAGAACACCAAATGGCTGATCTTCAATTCGCCCTCCAATCCGACCGGCGCCGCCTATACGCACGACGAGATCAAGGCGCTGACCGACGTGCTCGCCAAGCATGAGCAGGTCTGGGTGCTGAGCGACGACATCTACGAGCACCTGACCTATGACGGCTTCGCCTTCACGACGCCGGCCCAGGTGGAGCCGAGGCTGTTCGACCGCACCCTCACCATGAACGGCGTATCCAAGGCCTACGCCATGACCGGCTGGCGCATTGGCTATGCCGGAGGGCCCGAGCCGCTGATCGCGGCGATGCGCAAGATCCAGTCGCAGTCCACCTCCAACCCGAGCTCGATCAGCCAATGGGCGGCGCTCGAGGCGCTCGAGGGCCCGCAGGGCTTCATCGCCGAGCGCGCCAAGGTATTCGCCGCACGCCGCGACCTGGTGGTCTCGATGCTGAACCAGTCCCAGGGGCTCGACTGCCCGACGCCCGAGGGCGCCTTCTACGTCTATCCCTCCTGCCGGGGATGCATGGGCAAGACGACGCCCGGGGGCAAGAAACTCGAGACGGACGAGGATTTCGCCACCGCGCTGCTCGAGGAGGAGGGCGTCGCGGTGGTGCATGGCGCGGCGTTCGGGCTCTCGCCCTTCTTCCGCATCTCCTACGCCACCTCGACCGAATTGCTGGAGGAGGCCTGCAGCCGCATCCAGCGCTTCTGCGCCTCCTTGGGCTAGCTCGCGAGCTCGGCCCGGAGCTTGGCGTTTTCCGCCTCGAGCTCGGCGATCCGCTTGACCAGGTTCTCGCTCACCTCGCCGATCGCTTCACCGTCGAGCCGCGGCGTGATGTGTTGGCTGCAATTGACGTCCCAGGCGCCGATGGTGATGACCAGCGCCCGCTCGGGCCGGCCCTCATAGCCCTTCTCGGCGAGGCTCTCGAGCAGGGCGGGGTCGTCCTCGACGAAGCGGGCCCGCCCCCACATCTTGATCCGGTGGCGGTTGGGATAGTCCATGAAGAACAGGGCTACGCGATCGTTCTCGCTCAGATTGCCGAGGGTGATGTATTGCCGGTTGCCGGCGAAGTCGGCGATCGCGATGGTGCGCTCGTCCAGCACCTTGACGAAGCCCTTCGGCCCGCCCCGGTGTTGGATATAGGGTTGGCCCTCGCCATTGACGGTGGCGACGTAGAAGCTGTCCCGCTCGGCCAGGAAGGCGCGCAGCTCGTCGGTTACGGTGTTGCCCCAATCCCGCTTTTGGGCCAACTTCTCATAGCGACGGCGCGAGCCGCGCTTTTCCTGCTCCGCCTTGACCGCGGCGGTGAATGCGATATCGCAGTTATATGTGGTCATGCTCTCTCGTTCCTGGAACGCTGGATGGCGCTTGTCGGCACGGCGTCGAAGGATCAGCACCAAGGACCCGTGGGAATCGCTCCGCGCACTATGCCGGGCGGGTGCCCTCGATGCCACAGGCGCCTATGCCGCGTCGAGATGCTAAGGTTGGTATTGTTGTTGGATCGTGGCGGGCCGCCGAACCGTCCGGCCCATCCCACCCTTCAGACCGCGCCGCCGGAGCGAGGCGCGCGGCCCGGCCAGAGATGACATGAACGAGAACAATGTCGTCGATCTCGCCGACGAACGGGCGATGGGTTACGCCGAATACGGCGCCGCCGGGGGCGAGCCGGTGTTCGCGCTCCACGGCACGCCCGGATCCCGCTTCATGTTCCGCCTCGCTCACGCCCGCGCCGGCGAGCTGGGCCTTCGCCTGATCGCGCCGGAGCGGCCGGGCTATGGGCTCTCCACCCCGCAGCGCCCGCGCAGCCTGACCGGCTGGGCCCGCGACATCGGCGAACTCGCCGACCGCCTCGGCCTCGGCCGTTTCGCCGTCGTCGGCATCTCGGGCGGGGGACCCTATGCCGCGGCGTGCGCCGCCCGCTTGGGGGAGCGGATCACGCGTGCCGGTCTGGTCTCGCCCATCGGACCCATCGCCCATCCCGAGGTGGCCGCCCATCTCTCGCGCGGCCACCGCCGGCTCTTCATCGAGACCGCGCGCTCGAATTGGCGCAACCACTTGCTGTTCGACACGATCCGCTGGTCCGTCCACAACGTGCCGACCCTCGCCCTGCGCACGGTCATCCAGCTCTGCCCGCCCTCTGACAGGGCGATCCTGAGCGAGCCGCACGTCGCCACCAATCTGGTGGAGAGCATCGACGAGGGGTTGCGACGGGGCGTGAGGGGCGGGGTGCAGGACCTGCGCCTCTTTTCGACGCCCTGGGACTTCGTGCCCGAGGAAATCGCGGTCCCGTGCCGGATCTGGCAAGGGGACGCGGACACCACCGTGCCCCCCTTCGCGGCGGAGGCGCTGGCGGGGCTGATCCCCGGCAGCGCCTATACCAGGTTGCCGGGCGCCGGCCATTAT
>CAYVYD010000357.1:0-2443 GCA_964454415.1 uncultured Hyphomicrobiaceae bacterium
AATAGCGCCACCCAGGAAAACGGTTTGGCGACCGGCGGCGTGACCTCGACCTGGTCCAGTTCGAGACCCGCCGGCAACTGGGTCTTCAGCCGGTTGCGCAGCACGTCATAGGCCTCGACCGAGCTCGCCTCGCCGGTGAGCGACAGCTTGGAGTCGGTCAGGCTGGCGGTGCCTTCCTTGAGCTGCGCCAGCAGATTGAGCGCAAAGCTGATCGAGCCGACCCACATTTCCCTGGGCGGCGCGCCGCCGGCGCGCTTCATGCGGTCGTCGATCACCAATTCGGGCATCAGCGCCTTGACGATGCCCAGGATGGTGTGCCGGTCGCGCCCGTCGGGCACGTAACCCTTGATGCGGATCCGCCCCTCCTTGCGGTTAGCCCACCAAGTATAGGGGCTGGCGCTCTCCAGCAGGGTGATCTGGTCTTCGATCTCGCGCACGCCCCATACCCTGCCCACCACGTCCAACGCGGCGTCGCGGGCATCGGCGCCCATCGCCTCGCCGCGCAAGGTGACGTCGCGCCCCTTGAAGGTCGCGGAGACCCAGCCGAGATCGGCCTGCTTCAAGGCGCCGTCGGTGCGCCTTTGCAGATCGGCTTCGATTTGAGGAGCAAAGCCGATCAGCACCAGGGCGGCGATGAATGTGAGCGGGACGAGGCCCCATAGCCACCTCGCCGGCCTCAAATCGGACATTCCGCACTCCCGCACATGAGCAACTGGCTGACCGGGTTCGACTTCATTGCTGCGCATGCGTTCCTGCTACGCATCAAAGGCGCCATATCCTTCGCTTTCCCTGTGTTATTTTTTTCAAACGGCGCCATTGCGCTCCTGGCTGGGACAAGCGGTAGGGTGGTCGTGCGATGCGGCCACCATGCGTCTGCTTCCGCCGCAAACCGCCGCCGCGACGCCAGGCTCGCGTGACTCGGCGACTATAGACGAACCGCGGTTGCCATCCAATGGACCGATCACCGGTTGGGGCGCGTTTCCTCGCCCCCCGGGCCGGCGAGGTCGAAGCGCAGGCCCAACGCCAAATAAAGCGCGCTCAGCGCGTAGGCGGCAAGCAGCCAAGTCTGCCACATTCCCCATGCCAGGCCGGCGATCACCATGACGGCGCCGAACAGGGCGTAGCCGAAGGGTTGGAGCGGCTCGGCCACGGCGGCGAGGCGGCTCAGGATCGCCAGGCCGAAGGCCATCACCAGGCCGGCGCCGATCAGCCCCAGCTCGAACCAAGATTGAAGATAAAGATTGTGAGCGTGGCGCCCGGGGCGGGGGGCGTAAACCTCGCCCTCGTCGGGCTTGACGTTGGGCAGAAGCGCGGCGTCCAGCACCCGGGTCGAGCGCACGCCGATGCCCAGAAACGGGTGCTGCGCGACCTTCTCGGCGGTGAAGTTCCAAATGATGATCCGCGCCCGCGCCGTCGACGGCAGCCACTTGGCGTGCTGCAGCTCGGCCTTGTGATAGGCGGCGAGACTCGCCGGTATGACCAGCAGGAACGCAAGGCACCAGGCCGCAGTCACCGCGCGGCCGACGGCGCGCGCATTGACCCGCGCGGCGAGCAGGACGGCGGCGCCGACGACGATCGCGATCATGCTCGTCTGGTGGTCCGAGACGAACGCCAATATCGCGGTCAGCGCCGCCGCCGCCAGCGCCAATGGCAGCCGCGCGGAGACCGCGCGCTGGCGCGTCAGAACCAGAAGCGCCGGCCACAGCGTCAGGACCAGGACGGCGATGTTGCGGTTGAGCTCGTAGTGGGCGATTTGGAAGACCTCGCCGTCGCTGACCGCCAAATCCTTGTTCCCTTCCGGCCTCAGCACCGGGAACAGGTTGAACAACAGGCGGGTGATGGCCTGGCCGGTGGCGAATTCGCTCGCGACCAACAAAGCCCCAGCCGCCGCGCCGGCCAGGAAGATCAGCGCCGTCCGCTCCGTCGTTCCCCGATCGAGGCGGTCGAGCGCGGCGAAGGCGAGCAAGGCACAACCGGCGACGGCGGCGACGCCCGTCACCTTGGCGGCGGCGGCGGCGGGATCGAGCGCCCACAGCGCGCTCGCGGCCATGTAGAGGAGGAGCAATCCGCCCGTGGCGATCACCGGGGTCTTGAGGGTCCGCCGCCAGTCGCCCGGGGCCGGAAGGACCACCCATGCCGCAGCGAGCGCGACGAGGACTAGGAGGAATACGGTCGCGCGCGGCGCGAGGCAGGAAAACGCCGCCGCCGCGGCAATCGCCAGGGCGCAGGCCATTACCGCCGGCCGGCTTGGGGGCAGCGGCGAGCCCATGCCTCAGCCGGCGGCCGGGAAATTCGCGGCGGCAGGAGGCGCGGCCATGGCGCGAATTGCTGTCGTGACGTTCATGAAGCTCGAGCCTTCGTTATATGTTGCCGGGGGAATGGGCGATCGCTGGGGCTGGATAGACCCCGGCACGGTTCCAGGCAAGGCGCAAAGTGGCGAGAA
>CAYVYD010000358.1:0-2442 GCA_964454415.1 uncultured Hyphomicrobiaceae bacterium
CATGTCCTCGATCGCCGATTGGCGGCCGTCGCGCAGCACCTTCTGATAGCCCCCGGCGCGGCCGCCGATCACGTCGCGGATCGAGGCGAAGATGTCGCGCACGATGTTGGCGCCCAGCACCGCCTCGCCCGCCACCGGGCCCAGATATTCGACGATGCGCTTGCCCTCGAGCGAGGGCGTCGTGGTGACGATCATCGGCCTCTCCCGAACCGCGGCGCTAAAGCGGGATGTTGTCGTGCTTCTTCCAAGGGTTTTCGGCCTTCTTGGCGCGCAGCATGTTGAGCGCGCGGATCAGCCGCAGCCTGGTGCTGCTGGGCACGATCACCTCGTCGATGAAGCCGCGCTCGGCGGCGATGAAGGGATTGGCGAAGCGCTCCTCGTAGTCCTTGATGCGCTGGGCGATCTTCTCCTTGTCGGCGAGATCGGCGCGGTAGAGGATCTCCGCCGCCCCCTTCGGCCCCATCACCGCGATCTCCGCCGTCGGCCAGGCGTAGTTGACGTCGCCCCTGATGTGCTTCGACGACATCACGTCATAGGCCCCGCCATAGGCCTTCCGCGTGATCACCGTCACCTTGGGCACGGTGCATTCGCTGAAAGCAAACAGCAGCTTGGCGCCGTGCTTGATCAGGCCGCCATATTCCTGATCCGTCCCGGGCAGGAACCCCGGCACGTCGACGAAGGTGATGATCGGCACCTCGAAGCAGTCGCAGAAGCGCACGAAGCGCGCCGCCTTGCGGCTGGCGTCGGAGTCGAGCACCCCCGCCAGCACCATCGGCTGGTTGGCGACGATGCCGACGGTGCGCCCCTCCAGCCGGCCGAAGCCGACGACGATGTTGCGGGCGAAGGCCTCCTGGATCTCGAAGAAGTCGCCCTCATCCAGCACCTTCTCGATCAACTCCTTGATGTCGTAGGGCTTGTTGGGGTTGCCGGGGATCAGATTGTCGAGCGAGGGCTCGACCCGGTCCGAGGGGTCGCGGGTCGGCAACTCCGGCGTGCCCGCGGTGTTGTTGGAGGGCAGGAAATCCATCAGCCGGCGGATCTGCAGCAGCGCCTCGACGTCGTTGTCGTAGGCCTTATCCGCGATCGAGGACTTGGTGGTGTGGACGCTGGCGCCGCCGAGCTGCTCGGCCGTCACCTCCTCGTTGGTGACGGTCTTCACCACGTCGGGGCCGGTGACGAACATGTAGGAGGTGTCCTTCACCATGAAGATGAAGTCGGTCATGGCGGGCGAATAGACGTCGCCGCCGGCGCACGGGCCCATGATCACCGAGATCTGCGGGATCACGCCTGAGGAGAGCACGTTGCGCAGGAACACCTCGCCATAGCCGCCGAGCGCCGCCACGCCCTCCTGGATGCGCGCGCCGCCGGCGTCGAACAGGCCGATGATCGGCGCGCGGTTGCGCAGCGCCATGTCCTGGACCTTGGTGATCTTCTTGGCGTGCATCTCCGAGAGCGAGCCGCCGAACACGGTGAAGTCCTTGGCGAAGATGAACACCACCCGGCCGTTGATGGTGCCCCAGCCGGTGACCACCCCGTCGCCCGGAAACTTGGTCTTCTCCATGCCGAAATCGACGCAGCGGTGCTCGACGAACATGTCGAACTCCTCGAAGGACTTCTCGTCCAGCAGCAGCTCGATGCGTTCGCGCGCGGTGAGCTTGCCGCGCTTGTGCTGGGCCTCGATGCGGCGCTCGCCGCCGCCCGCCCGCGCGTTGGCGCGGCGCTCCTCCAGTTCCTCAAGCACGTCCTTCATGGCCGCTCTCCCGATTCTGCAGAGACGCTCTGCGTGCATAGCACGGGGCCTGTGCCAAGCAAATCGGGCAGGTGGAGAGAGCCCCGCCCGGGCCCTGCCGGGCGGGCGGAAATCCGGCTATTTCCGGGGGATCAGCGGTGGAAGGGCGCGCGGGGGGGCCGCGCCCGCGCCGCGATATTGCAGCGCGAGGACGCCCGAGGCGCCGAGCACGGCGCCGCCGAGCGCCGCGTAGACCCGATGAAGGCTCTCGAAGCCGAGCCCGCCGGCGGCATAGAGCACGCCCACTAGGGCGCTCGCCGCGGCGCCGCTCCAGAACAGCCGCACCGCCTGGCGCACCAGGCGCCGGCGCCGCTCGTCCAGCGTCAGATTGATCCAAAGAAACGAGCTGAGCCCGAGAAACCCCAGAACCGGCCCCGTATACATGATCACATGGGGGGCCACATCGGATGCCGCCGACATACGCACTCCTGCCACTACCGTTTGACGCAACCGTCTTTTCGACGTGTTGGGGCAAGCCTAGCAGATGCGCGTTACCTTCCGCTTAAAGGCGGTTTATTCCACGCAATTCAATAGTTTATCAGCCGCCTGCATCTCCAGCCAAGCGCGTTCGCGGCGCGCCTTGGCTTCGGCCTCCTCGCCCCACCGCGCCATCTGCCAATCCTCGTCCAGATGCGCCGCCTGCCAGACGGTGG
>CAYVYD010000359.1:0-2442 GCA_964454415.1 uncultured Hyphomicrobiaceae bacterium
CCAGAGCTACTTCCGCGACGTCTCGGTGATCCAGTTGATCAAGGAGAAGATGCCGGTCTCGATCTCGCTGGGGCTATGGATGACGCTGCTCTCCTACGGCATCTCGATCCCGCTCGGCATCCGCAAGGCGATGGCCGACGGCAGCCGCTTCGACGTCTGGACCAGCGGCGTGATCGTGGTGGGCTACGCGATCCCGGGGTTTCTGTTCGCGGTGCTGCTGATCGTGCTGTTCGCCGGCGGCACCTTCCTCGACTGGTTCCCCCTGCGCGGGCTGACCTCGGAGAACTGGGACCAGCTTCCCTGGCATAAGAAGATCACCGACTATTTCTGGCACCTGACGCTGCCGATGATCGCGATGGCGCTGTCGGCCTTCGCCACCACCACCTTCCTCACCAAGAACTCGTTCCTGGACGAGATCAAGAAGCAATATGTGATGACCGCCCGCGCCAAGGGCCTGACCGAACGCAAGGTGCTCTACGGCCACGTCTTCCGCAACGCCATGCTGATCATCATCGCGGGCTTCCCCGGCGCCTTCATCTCGGCCTTCTTCGCCGGCTCGCTGCTGATCGAGACGATCTTCTCGCTCGACGGGCTTGGGCTGCTTTCCTTCGAATCGATCGTCAACCGCGACTACCCGGTCGTCTTCGCCAACCTCTATATTTTCTCGCTGCTGGGGCTCGTCATCAATCTGGTCTCGGACCTCACCTACACCTGGGTCGACCCCCGCATCGACTTCGAGACGCGGGAGGTCTGAGGCCGTGGCGATGGACATCAAGCTGCAGGAAAAGCTCGACTCCCAGGGCTACCAGACCATCGAGCCGACGCCGACCGAGACGCAGCCGCCGCCGCGCAAGGCCCCGTTCCCGGTCTCGCCGATCAACGCCCGGCGCTGGCGCAACTTCAAGGCAAACAAGCGCGGCTATTGGAGCTTCTGGATCTTCCTGGTGCTATTCTTCGTCTCGCTGTTCGCCGAGTTTATCGCCAACGACAAGCCGCTGCTGGTCGAATATGACGGCGAATATCTCAGTCCCGTTTTCCTCTCCTACCCCGAGACCCGCTTCGGCGGCGAGTTCGAGACCGAGGCCGACTACCGCGACCCCTTCGTCCGGGACCTCATCAAGGAGAAGGGCGGATGGATGCTGTGGCCGCCGATCCGCTACTCCTACAACACCATCAACCTCAACCTGCCGGTCCCCGCACCCGCGCCGCCATCGGCTGAGAACTGGCTCGGCACCGACGACCAGGGCCGCGACGTGGTGGCGCGCGTCATCTACGGCTTCCGCATCTCGGTGCTGTTCGGCCTGATCCTCACCATCTTCTCCTCCTTCGTCGGCGTCGCGGCCGGCGCGGTGCAGGGCTATTTCGGCGGCTGGACGGACCTCTTGTTCCAGCGCTTCATCGAGATCTGGACCTCGATCCCCTCGCTCTATCTGCTGATCATAATCGCCGCGGTGATCGAGCCGAACTTCTGGATCCTGCTCGGCATCCTGCTGCTCTTCAGCTGGGTGGCGCTGGTCGGCGTGGTCAGGGCCGAGTTCCTGCGCGGGCGCAACTTCGAATACATCTCCGCCGCCCGCGCGCTCGGCCTCTCCAACGCCAAGATCATGTTCAAGCATCTGCTGCCCAACGCCATGGTCGCGACGCTCACCTTCATGCCCTTTATTCTGAATGGCTCGATCACGACCTTGACCTCGCTCGACTTCCTGGGCTTCGGCCTGCCGCCGGGCTCCCCCTCGCTCGGCGAGCTGCTCGCCCAGGGCAAGGCCAACCTCCAAGCGCCGTGGCTCGGGCTCACCGCCTTCTCCGTCATCGCCGTCATGCTGAGCCTGCTGATCTTCGTCGGCGAGGCGGTGCGCGACGCGCTCGACCCGCGCAAGACCTTCGCATGAACGATCGCGCGCAAAAACGCAGCGGCGCCGGACCTCTGGTCGAGGTCGAGGACCTCTCGGTCGACTTCCGCTCGGCCGAGACGCTGACCCACGCGGTCCGCCACATCTCCTTCGACATCAAGGCGGGCGAGACGGTGGCGCTGGTGGGCGAATCGGGCTCCGGCAAGACCGTCTCGGCGCTCTCCATCATGCGGCTGCTCCCCTACCCCGCCGCCGCGCACCCCTCCGGCGCCGTCCGCTTCAAGGGGCACGACCTGATGCGGGCATCGGGGCGCGAGCTCCGCCGGGTGCGCGGCAACGACATTTCGATGATCTTTCAGGAGCCGATGAGCTCGCTCAACCCGCTGCACAGCATCGAGCGCCAGGTGGGCGAGATCCTGAAAGTCCACCGCGGCCTGTCGGACAGCGCCGCGAAAAAGCGCGTGCTCGACCTGCTCGAGAGGGTCGGGCTGGAGGAGCCGGAGAAGCGGCTCGGCGCCTATCCGCACCAGCTCTCCGGCGGCCAGCGCCAGCGGGTGATGATCGCCATGGCGCTCGCCAACGAGCCAGACCT
>CAYVYD010000360.1:0-2429 GCA_964454415.1 uncultured Hyphomicrobiaceae bacterium
CGATGTCCTTGATGTACCAGTCCTCGATCTTGACCACGGCCGGGTTCTCGCCGTTCTCGTAGATCCAGGAATCGACCGCGTAGCGCTGCCCGTCGTCGTTCTCCTTGAGCACCGCCGTCCAGTGCGGCCAATAGGCGACCGGCGTGCCGCGCAGCGTGCCGCGCAGCAGATTGCCCTTGGCCATGGGCGCGTCGACGGTGTGGTGCTTCAGCAGCCCCCTGCTCTGCAGAAACATCAGGTAGCTGGTGGTGTTGGTGGCCTCGTCGACGCAATCCTGCTGGGTCGAGTCGCCGGAGGCGTTGAACTGCATGCCGGGCTTGTCCGCCGAGGTGCCGGTTTCCTCACCGGCGCGCCGCTCGAGCCAAGCGACCGCGTAGGCGACGGCGCGGCGCTCCTCATGGGGCGTATTCGCGTTCTTGGTCTTGGCCATCAAGCTCGCGATTTGCCGCGTGTCCGCGCGCGTGAGCCTGACTTTCGTCCTCTTCTGGCAGCCATAGGCGCTGCACACCGTCACGGTGCTGCCGCGGGGCGGGTCGGTGTTCCAATCTGCAAAGTGGACTTCGGGACTCGGCGGGCGCTGATAGGCGCAGCCGCCCAGCGCCAGGCACACCCCGGCAAAAATGGTTAATATAGCCCCGTATTTCACTGCTTAAACAATGCATTATGTTGTCATATTCAATACGAATCAAATCATACCATACCGTTACGGACGAAAGAAAAGAACGATCGTTGAGGGCGCATTCGAATTTCCGTAGGGTGCCGCATCATGGCAACACTCGATCGAGACGAGGCAATTCACGTGATCGGCGCCGGACTCGCGGGCGCCGAGGCCGCCTGGCAGGCGGCCGAGGCGGGCGGGCGCGTCGTGCTGCACGAAATGCGCCCCAACCGCATGACCGAGGCGCACAAGACCGACGGCTTCGCCGAACTGGTCTGCTCAAACTCGTTCCGCTCCGACGACGCCGAGACCAACGCCGTCGGCCTGCTGCACGCCGAGATGCGGCTTTGCGGCTCGCTGATCATGGCCTGCGGCGACGGCGCCAAGCTGCCGGCCGGCGGCGCGCTGGCGGTCGACCGCGACCGTTTCTCGCAAGCGGTGACGCAACGGCTCGAGGCTCACCCCGACATCGCGATCGAGCGGGGCGAGGTCGCCGGTCTGCCGCCGGCCGACTGGAAAACCGTGATCGTCGCGACCGGCCCCCTCACCTCGCCCGCACTCAGCGCCGCGATCCAGTCGCTCACCGGCGAGGACGAGCTCGCCTTCTTCGACGCCATCGCGCCGATCGTCCACCGCGAGAGCGTCGACATGGGTGTCTGCTGGCTGCAGTCGCGCTACGACAAGGCGGGACCGGGCGGGACCGGCGCCGACTACATCAACTGCCCGCTCGATGCGGACCAATACGAGGCCTTCATCGACGCGCTGATCTCAGGCGAAAAGACCGAATTCCGCGAGTGGGAGACATCCACCCCTTATTTCGAGGGCTGCCTGCCGATCGAGGTGATGGCGGAACGCGGCCGCGAGACGTTGCGCCACGGGCCGATGAAGCCCGTTGGCCTCACCAATCCCCACGCGCCGGAAACCAAGCCCCACGCGGTGGTGCAACTGCGCCAGGACAACGCGCTCGGCACCCTGTGGAACATGGTGGGCTTCCAGACCAAGCTCAAATATGGCGAGCAAACGCGCATCTTCCGCATGATCCCGGGGCTCGAGAACGCCCAGTTCGCCCGGCTCGGCGGCCTCCACCGCAACACCTTCCTCAACAGCCCCAGGCTGCTCGACGCCGCGCTGCGCCTGAAGGCGCGTCCGCAACTCCGCTTCGCCGGCCAGATCACCGGCGTCGAGGGCTACGTTGAATCGGCGGCCATCGGGCTGCTGGCCGGACGCCTCGCCGCGGCCGAAATCCAGGGGCGCGAGCTGGCGCCGCCGCCGCCGACGACGGCGCTCGGCGCCCTTCTCAACCACATCACCGGCGGCCATCTGAGCGACGGCGCCGACGCCGGCCCCCGCAGCTTCCAGCCGATGAACGTCAATTTCGGCCTGTTCCCGCCGGCCGATCCGCCCGAGCGGACGGCAGGCAGGCGCCCCAAGGGCAAGGAGAAGGCGCAGGCCCGCAGGCGCGCGCTCACCGCCCGCGCGCTCACCGACTGCGCGGCCTGGCTCGGTACATCCTCGCTGGCCGCGGCCGAATAGGCCCTGGGCGGCGCTTTGGGTCCCCGTTCTCGCCGCGCTTGGCCGGGATGGCTCTTGGTGGAGCGGAGCACCTCGTCAAGCGGCGAGGACGCCGCCGCCTCACTATTGGATCGCCGCCACGAGCCCGGTGATGATCCCCGCCTTCGCGGAGACAGGCTCGAGGGGGATGCGCATTCCCCTTCCCGGCAGCTCGCAGCGTCATGCCCGGACTTGTTCCGGGCATCCAATAGGGCGGTTC
>CAYVYD010000361.1:0-2429 GCA_964454415.1 uncultured Hyphomicrobiaceae bacterium
CCTCGAGGGCCGAGAGCGTCTCCACGTCGAGATCGTTGGTGGGCTCGTCCAGCAGCAGCAGATTGGCGCCGCGCTGCAGCATCTTTGCCAGATGCACGCGGTTGCGCTCGCCGCCTGAGAGATTGCCTACCTTCTTCTGCTGGTCGCCGCCGCGGAAATTGAACCAGCTCACATAGGCGCGCGACTGCACCTCGCGCTTGCCCAGCGCGATCACGTCGTTGCCGCCGGAGATCTCCTGCCAGACGGTCTTGGACCCGCCGAGCGCATCGCGGCTTTGATCGACATAGCCGAGCTCGACCGTCTCGCCGATGCGGATCTCGCCTCCATCCGGCGTCTCCTCGCCGGTGATCATGCGGAACAGCGTGGTCTTGCCGGCGCCGTTGGGGCCGATCACGCCAACGATTCCGCCGGCGGGCAGCTTGAAGGAGAGATCGTCGATCAGCAGCCGGTCGCCGAACCCCTTGGTGAGGCCCTGGGCCTCGATCACGAGGTCGCCGAGGCGGGGTCCTGGAGGGATCGTGATCTGGGCGCGCTTGAGGTCGGCGCGGCCGGCCTCGGCGAGCAGGTCGTCATAGGCGCGGATGCGTGCCTTGGATTTCGCCTGGCGCGCCCGCGGGCTCGCCTGGATCCATTCGAGCTCGCGCTGCAGCGTCCTCTGGCGCGCCTCCTCCTGGCTCTTCTCGACCGCGAGCCGCTTTTGCTTCTGTTGGAGCCAGGATGAGTAATTGCCCTCGTAGGGAATGCCCTTGCCGCGGTCGAGCTCCAGCGTCCAGCCGGTGATGTTGTCGAGGAAGTAGCGGTCGTGAGTCACCATCACCACGGTGCCCGTGTAATCCTGCAGGAAGCCTTCGAGCCAGGCGACGGTCTCGGCGTCCAGATGGTTGGTCGGCTCATCCAGCAGCAGGATGTCGGGACGGCGCAGCAGCAGCTTGCAGAGCGCGACGCGGCGGCGCTCGCCGCCCGAAAGCGTGGCGACGTCCGCCTCGCCCGGCGGGCAGCGCAACGCCTCCATCGCCATCTCAACCCGGGAGTCCAAGTCCCACAAATCATGGGCGTCGATTTCGTCCTGAAGGGCGGCCATCTGGTCGGCCGTCTCGTCCGAATAGTTCATGGCGAGTTCGTTATAGCGGTCGAGCATCGCCTGCTTCTCGGCGACGCCCTCCATGACGTTGCCGGCGACGTCCTTGGCGGCATCGAGCTCGGGCTCCTGGGAAAGGCAGCCCACCGTGATGCCTTCGGCGGCCCAGGCCTCGCCGGTGAATTCGGTATCGAGCCCCGCCATGATCCGCATCAGCGTCGACTTGCCGGCGCCGTTGATGCCGACGACGCCGATCTTGGCGCCCGGCAGGAAGGCGAGCGTGATGTCCTGGAGCACCGGCTTGCCGCCTCCATAGGCCTTCGACAAACGGTTCATGACATAGACGTATTGGGGTGTGCTCATGGGCCGGGGCCGCCTCCGCGCGATCCGAATCTCGATTGCTGGAAAAGGAATGGCGGCACTTCTAGCCAATTCGCCGCCAAGGCTCAATAATGCGACGAGAGACGATCTGAGGAAACATGAACCAGCCCGATAACCAGCCGGCTTCCGATCAAAAGCAATTGCTTTATTTCGCCGATCCCATGTGTTCGTGGTGCTGGGGCTTCTCGCCGGTGATCATGGCGCTCGCCGAGACCCATGGCGATCGGCTGCCGATCCGCCCGATCATGGGCGGGCTGCGCCCCGGCACGGAGAAGCCGATGGACCAGGGCGACAAGGACGAGATCCGCAAGCACTGGGAGCACGTGCGCGACGGCACGGGCCAGCCCTTCGATTTCGCCTTTTTCGAGCGCGACGACTTCGTCTACGACACCGAACCCCCGAGCCGTGCGGTGGTGACGGCGCGCGCCCTCGCCCCCCGACAGGGCCTGGCGCTGCTCGCCGCCTTGCAGCACGCCTTCTACGCCGAGAACAGGGACATCACCGACACTCAAGTGGTGGTCGGCCTGGCCGAAGAACAGGGCTTCGATGCCGACGACTTCGCCGGCACCTTCGCGTCGGAGACGGCGAAACGGGTGACCGAGGCCGATTTCCACATCGCCCACCGCCTTGGGATCCGCGGGTTTCCGACGCTGCTCGCCGGCACCGAGGAGGAGGGCTTCGCGCTCGTCACCCACGGCTACCAGCCGCTCGAGGCGCTGGCCGGGCCGATCGCCGAATGGCTGGAGAGCTAGCGGCGCTCACTCCCGAAACAGCCGCGGCAACCTCTCCGCGACCTCGGCCGCCAATTCGTCCAGATGATTTTCCGGCATCGGCCGCACTTCGCCAAGGGCGGCGCTAAAGCTGGCGACGCTCAAATCGGCGATCGGCAGGCAGCGGCACCAGTGGTTCTCGATTAGCCATTTGCGGTATTCGGCCTCCTCCGGCTTGAAGGAGTGGTGCGCGGGCGCAA
>CAYVYD010000362.1:0-2413 GCA_964454415.1 uncultured Hyphomicrobiaceae bacterium
GTTGGAGGACTGTATGGCTGACTTAAAAGGGGGCTGCCATTGCGGCGCCGTTCGTTATGAATCGACCGGCGACGTTCTGTTCGGCGGCCACTGCCAGTGCACCGATTGCCAGAAGAACAGCGGCGGCGGTCACAGCTCGATCTTTGCCGTACCCAGGGCGGGCGTTAGCATGACGGGCGAGACCAAGGTCTACGAGGTGACGGCCGACAGCGGCAGCACGGTGGGACGCGGGTTTTGTCCCAAATGCGGCGGCCCGCTCTTCACGGTGACCTCGGGCCTTCCGGACGTGATGATCATCAAGGCGGGCACGCTGGACGACCCCGAGCAGTTTCAGCCCGGCATGGTGATCTACACCAAGAGCGGCCATGGCTGGGACCAGGACGTCGTCAAATCGGGCCTGCCCACCTTCGAGGCCATGCCGCCCATGGGATAGAAGGCCGAGTCCCGGACCGACCGTTGAAAGCAGCCCGAGCCCGCCCGGCACGATGCCGGGCACGCGGGCGGTGAGCGATGTGCGATCCCGCCGCTCGAGGCGGGTTCGCTATATCGGGCTCCGGCGATGCCGGCTCCGGCCGCGATGAAGCGACCGGCGGGCTCGCTGCCGTATCCGAAAGCCGCGGCGGACGGTTCCAGTTTCAGTTGACTTGAGTGTGCCGCGACGCGTCGTCAGCGCGGCGGCAGCGCGGCCGCGGATGAATGGGCGCTGATCTGCTCTTCGCGCTCGATGTGGTTGAGCCAGTACTGCTTCATTTCCTTGAGCGGAATCTCGAGCGCGAGCTTGCGGCGCTCGCGCGCGTCCCTGGTGCTGATGATCCGCCGCTCTATCTCATCGGTGCGCTTGCGGGCTTCGGACCGGGCTGCATATTTCTCGCGCTGGCAGGTGCTCCAATCATCCATGGCCCCGTCCGAAGGCTTGGAGCCCAGATCGATGATTTCCTTCACGCAGCTCTCGACATAGTTGAGTTCGCGCTGGTGGCGCCGTTCCTCGCGCTCCAACTGACGCTCGCGCACCGCGGCGTTCGGAATCTTCCAAATCAAGGCCATGCGCTCGTCGTGATCGCGTTCGGTCTCGAGCATCGCGTAGATCTGCTCATCGTTCGATTTCGCCAATCTGCTTCCGAGCTCCACCTCGCAGGCCTCGCCCGACGCCTTGGCGTCCTCACTTGCCGTCTGGCCGAGCTTGCCGATCTTGAGCAGACAGCTGCTCAATCGACCGGTCAGATGCATTTCAAGCAGATCGCTGAAGCGGGCCTCCTTGGCCTTGCGGAGGTTTTGCCGCCCCTCGGCCATCTGCAATTCCTCCTCGCAGGCGGTTTCGGACGCCTTCGCCTCGGCGGAAGGCGAGCCGTCAAGCTGGCTGATCCTTTCAAGGCACGAGGTGAGCCTCGCGCTCGGCGTCGTCGATTTCGCCGCTTCGGCCTCCGCATCGGGGGGAACCGCGGCCACGGTGTCGGTTTCCGCCTCCGATTGCGCCACCTCGGCTTCGTCCTCCTCGGCGGGCTCGCCTTTGCCGGCGGTGAGCAGCTTGCCGCGGACAAAGTCCGTCAGCCCGTTTTTCCGCATGAACTGCAAACTCGAATCGGAAACGATCATCGAAGTTCCGTTTTCCAGCGGAACGTGATGCTTTTGATCGATGCCGTTGTTGGCGGCGTCACCGCGCAACGCCGCCGTCGTCACGCCCGACCAGCTTTCGGCCTTGAGTTTGTTGGCGACATAGACAGCGCGGATCAATTCGCCCGTACGCGAGTTGTATATGAGCATCCCCTTGTCCAGCCTGCCGCTCTTCTGCGCCTCGGTCCACCGAAGACCAAAGACGCCGCATTTCGCATTACCGAGCTGCTTCTGAAGCGCTGCCAGCTGCTGGGATACGCCGACCGCTGCTGCCTTTTGGCGGCCCATGTCCCTAAAGCAGTCTGCCCGGGCGCCGGTCGTCGCAAGGACCAACGCGAACATTGCCACCGCAAACAATCTCATCACAGAACCCGCCACTTCAGTAGTCATTCCGTACAGCCCAGATCGGTGCAAAAGCCCAATCGGCCGTAATTACTTCAAGCCACCCTGAACGCATGTGATACGCAGGCCTCACCAGCACCCCGGCAGTGCAACTTATAATATTTACCCACCTGTCATTGTCGAAACAATTCTAAAGACCCACCCGCCGCGAGCGCGGCCAATGGTCAGGGTATCGGGCTGGTTCGGGCAGAGCGGCTCTTGGGATAACGCATGTCTTCGACGACCCTCAACAGGGCCGGGAGGAAGACCATGCCACCCAGCAAGGCGGTGGCGAGAAGTCCGGCCGACACGTAACCGTAAAGCCGCACCACGGGCATGGCGCTCAAAAACGTTGCGAGCGATCCGCTCACCAGGACGATCGTGGCGACGGTCAGCACGGGGCCGATGATCCTGATGGTCT
>CAYVYD010000363.1:0-2409 GCA_964454415.1 uncultured Hyphomicrobiaceae bacterium
GCACGGCATCAAGCGCCGCTCCTCCTCCTTCAACACCGGCCGCATCGACGACATCTATGTAGACCCGCACGAACGGGAGACGACGCCGTTTGCGCCCCGCTCGCCCTACGCGGCGGCCGAGCTCCACGCCTATTGGGTGACGGTCAATTACCGCGAGGCCTATGGGCTGCACGCCTCGAACGGCATCCTCTTCAACCACGAGAGCCCGGTGAAGGGCGAGACCTTCGTGACGCGCAAGATCACCCGCGCGGTGGCGGCGATCGAACAGGGTTGGCAGGAATGCCTCCATCTCGGCAATCTCGACGCCAAGCGCGACCGGGGCCACGCCCGCGACTACGTGGCCGGCATGTGGGCGATGCTGCAGCAGGCCGCGCCCGGCGATTACGTGCTCGCCACCGGCGAGACCCATTCGGTGCGCGCGTTCGTGGAAGCCGCGTTCGCCCATGTGGGGCGCGAGATCGTCTGGTCGGGCAAGGGGCTCGAGGAGGTGGGCCGCGACCGCTCCAGCGGCAAGGCGCTGGTCAGGATCGACCCGCGTTATTTCCGCCCCACCGAGGTCGATCTGCCGCTGGGCGACGCCACCAAGGAGCGCAAGCAACTGGGCTGGCGGCACGAGACCACTTTCAGCCAACTCGTCGCCGAGATGATGGAGGCGGATACCGCCCGCGCGCGGCTGGGACGGGCGGCCTGGCGGGCCGACGGCGAGGGCAAACGGGAAACCGATTTCGAGCCGGAACATCAATGGCTTTGAGAGCTGACTGGGCGGCGGCTCCAAGGCAGATACCGGCAGAGGACCAGCGACCGCGGGGGCAGGCGGTCCGAGGGTCGAACGGAGGGCCGATGCGCCCTCGAAGGTGGATGAAACGCATATGCCCAAGATCTACCCCGTGATTCTCTCCGGCGGGTCGGGGACCAGGCTGTGGCCGCTCTCGCGCGCCCGTTACCCCAAGCAGTTCATCCGCTTCTTCGAGGACCAAGGGCTGAGCTTCCTGCAGGCCGCGGCCACCAGGCTCTCGGGCGCGGAAGGCTTCGAGGCGCCGACGCTGCTGGCCGCCAACGACCACCGTTTTTTGGTGCGCGACCAGCTCGAGGCGGCGGGCGTTCAGCCCCGCCAAATCATCCTCGAGCCGGTCGCCCGCAACACCGCGCCCGCCGCCGCCGCCGCCGCGCTCGCGGTGCTGCGCGAGGACGGGGAGGCGGTGATCGCGGTGATGCCGTCCGACCACGTGATCGGCGACGAGCCCGCCTTCGCGCAGGCGATCCGCCGGGCGGCCGGGATCGCGGCCACCGGCCGGCTGGTGCTGTTCGGCATTCCGGCGGCCGCGCCCGAGACCGGCTACGGCTACATCAAGACGGGCCAGGCGCTCGAGGGGCCGGAGGGGTTCGAGGCCTTCACGGTCGCGGCCTTCCGCGAGAAGCCCGATGCCGCCACCGCGCAAGGCTATATCGAAGAAGGCGGCGCCTATTGGAACTGCGGCATCTTCGTGCTGCCGGCGCGCGCCTTCCTGGACGAGCTGGCGCGCTTCGAGCCCGAAATCCTCGAGGCCGCGCTCGGGGCGCTCTACAACGCGGATGAGGATCTGGGCTTCCTGCGGCTCGAGCGCGAAGCCTTCGCCGCGGCGCCGGCGATGCCCCTCGACGTGGCGGTGATCGAGCGCACGAATAAGGCGGTCATGCTCACCCTCGAGGTGGGCTGGTCGGACATGGGGGCCTGGCCGGCGCTGATGGGCATGGGGCGCGCCGACGAGCACGGCAACGTGGTCTCGGGGGAGGCGATCCTCGAGGACACCAGGAACTGCTTCGTGCTGGCCCAGCGCTCGCTGGTCTCCACCATCGGCGTCGAGAACCTGATCGTGGTCGAGACCGCCGACGCGATCCTGGTGAGCGCGGCCTCGCGCGCCCAGGAGGTGACCAAGGTGGTCAAGCGGATCCGCGAGAGCAACCGCTCCGAGCACGACCGGCACGTGCGCTCGCACCGGCCCTGGGGCTATTTCGAGCAGCTCAACGCCGGCGAGCGCTTCCAGGTGAAGCTGCTCCACGTCAAGCCCGGCGCGGCGCTGTCGCTGCAGATGCATCACCACCGCTCCGAGCACTGGGTGGTGGTGAGGGGCACCGCCAAGGTGACGCGCGATCAAGAGAGCCTGCTGGTGCGGGAGAACGAGTCGTTCTACATCCAGGCGACCCAATGGCACCGGCTGGAGAACCCCGGCAAGGTGCCGCTCGAGATCATCGAGGTGCAGCTCGGCTCCTATCTGGGCGAGGACGACATCGTGCGCGAGCACGACGTCTACAACCGCGCCGCGGAAGAGGTCCATTGAGGCCCGCCATGCGGCAGCGGCGGCGCCCCTCGCTCCCCTACCGGCTGAAGGGCAAGCGCGTCTGGATCGCGGGCCACGCCGGCATGGTGGG